>CAYXGO010000125.1:0-4920 GCA_964464575.1 uncultured Pseudomonas sp.
AAGAGCTCTACAGCAGCGTGTTAGAGCTGGTCAAATTAGCCAAGCAAGCTAACGTTGGCGTGAGTATCGATGCCGAAGAAGCCGACCGCTTAGAGCTATCGTTAGAACTGTTTGAAAAAATTTATCGGAGCGGCGTCACCAAAGGCTGGCCGCTATTTGGCTTGGTGGTACAAGCTTACTCCAAACGCGCGTTACCGGTACTATGCTGGATCACCGCTTTGGCCCGTGACTGCGGTGATGAGATCCCGGTGCGTTTGGTGAAAGGGGCATACTGGGATACTGAAATCAAGCACTCGCAGGTGCACGGCTTGCCGGCGTACCCGGTATTCACTCGTAAAGCTAATACCGACTTGTCGTATTTAGCCTGCGCGCATTATCTGCTCAGCAGCACCACTGATGGCGCGATTTACCCGCAGTTTGCCACCCATAACGCGCAGACCGTGGTGGCTATTATGAATTTGAACAAGCAGCAACGTGCGCTTGAATTCCAACGCCTGCACGGCATGGGTCATGATTTATACGATACCCTATTGGAGCAACAGCCCAATACTACGGTGCGTATTTACGCCCCGGTCGGTGCGCATAAAGACTTACTACCCTATTTGGTGCGCCGCTTGCTTGAAAACGGCGCCAACACCTCGTTTGTGCATAAGTTAGTGGACCCGAATACGCCGGTAGACGAATTGATCCAGCACCCGCTCAGCACGGTTGCCAACTACCCTACTTTCTACAACAGCAAAATACCGCTGCCGTCGCAGATTTTCAGCGACCGTAAAAACTCGTTAGGACTGAACATGAACATTCACTCACAAGCAGATGATTTCTTTGCCGCGGTTCAACAATACACTGACAGCCAATGGCATGGCGGCCCCATCGTCAATGGTGATGTGATTGATGCGCATCACCAAGTGGCGATTCATAGCCCACAAAATATGAGCCGTCATATCGGAACCATGTGTTTTGCCGATAAAGCCTTGGCCGAACAAGCCTTGCAAAGCGCTAACGCGGCCTTCCGCCGCTGGCGTGATACCGATGTTGAAGTACGCGCAGCAGCACTCGACAAACTTGCCGACTTGCTCGAAGCGAATCGTAACGAGCTGATCGCTTTATGTACGCTCGAAGCCGGTAAAACCCTACAGGACGGCATTGACGAAGTGCGCGAGGCGGTGGATTTCTGCCGCTACTACGCCGGTCAAGCACGCCTGTTAATGGGCAAAGAAACCAAACTGCCTGGACCAACTGGCGAAACCAACGAGCTATTTTTAGAAGGCCGCGGTACCTTTATTTGTATCAGCCCATGGAACTTCCCATTAGCCATTTTCTTAGGCCAAGTGGCGGCGGCTCTCGTCACCGGTAATTGCGTAATCGCCAAGCCGGCAGAGCAGACTGGTTTTATTGCCTTCCGTGCTGTGCAGTTGGCTTTAGAAGCTGGCATTCCGGGCGATGTGTTGCATTTCATTCCAGGTAGCGGCGCTGAAGTTGGCTCGTTCTTGGTGTCACAAGAAGAAATCGGTGGTGTGTGCTTCACCGGTTCAACCTATACCGCACAGGCCATTAACCGCGCACTGGCCGCACGCACTCGTGCCATTGTGCCATTGATTGCCGAAACAGGCGGTCAAAACGCCATGTTGATCGATTCCACTGCACTACCTGAGCAGGCGGTTACGGATATCGTTGGCAGCGCCTTTAAGAGCGCCGGTCAGCGCTGTTCAGCGTTACGGGTACTGTTCGTACAAGACGACATTGCCGACCGCGTTATCGACTTGTTAAAAGGTGCTATGGCGGAGTTGAGCGTAGGCGACCCGATGTTGCATGAAACCGATGTGGGCCCAGTGATTGACGGTGTCGCCAAAACCAACCTCGAGCGCCACGTTGCCGACATTACCCAAGCCGGCCGCTTAATTGCTCGCGCCAACATGCCTGAGTACACTGAAGGCGGTATTTTCGTGGCGCCAACAGCGATCGAAATTGACAGTATTCAGCAGTTGGTGAAAGAAAACTTTGGCCCAATTTTGCACGTGATCCGCTACAAAACCGACGAATTGGACCAGGTGATTGAGAGCATCAATAATACCGGCTATGGCTTAACCTTCGGTATTCACAGCCGTAACGAAACCTTCGCGATGGATATTGCGCGCCGCATGGAAGTCGGTAATGTGTATATCAACCGCAACCAAGTCGGTGCTGTAGTTGGCGTGCAGCCGTTCGGTGGTCGTGGCATGTCAGGTACTGGCCCGAAAGCTGGTGGCCCGCACTACCTAACCCGCTTTGTCACCGAGAAAACGCGCACCAACAACATCACTGCTGTTGGTGGCAACGCAACCTTGTTGTCACTGGGCGATTAAAACTCGTCCAGCGCGTGGTCGTATAGTGATGAGCTGCCATCAGCAATGGTGGCAGCCAAACTGTGAATACGCGGCATAATGCGGGCAAAATAGAACCGCGCTGTCTTCACCTTACTACTTAGTTGTGGGCGCTCGCCCTGCAATGGCTGGGCAGCTGCTGCCATACGCAACCACATATAGCCATAGCAAACATAACCAACCAAATGTAGATACTCCACCGCCACACTATTAATGATATTTTCGTCGCTTTGCACTTGGCTCAAAATCTGCTTAGTCACTTGCTCAAGCAGCGTCACAGCATCGGCTAACTGCTGATATTCAGGGCTCAGCTGCTGGCTTGGTTGCGCCAACAACGCGGCGATATCGGCCAGTAACGGCTGCAGTAATTTGCCACCTGAACCGGCTATTTTACGCCCTAATAAGTCGAGCGATTGAATACCGTTAGTGCCTTCGTAGATCTGAGCAATGCGGCAATCACGCACTAGTTGCTCTTGTCCCCACTCACGCACAAAGCCGTGACCGCCAAAAATCTGTTGGCCGATAATAGTAGTTTCGAGGCCGGTATCGGTGATAAAGGCCTTGGCCACTGGGGTTAATAGCTGCACTAAATCATCGGCACGCTGACGCTGGGCGTCGTTATCGCTGTATTTAGCAATATCGAGCTGCTGCCCAACATAGGTCGAGAACGCCCGACCGCCTTCCACAAAGGCTTTCATGGTTAACAACATGCGGCGAATATCGCCATGCACAATCAATGGATCGGCCTCTTTGCTGGTGGCACGAGTTGCTTTTGCACCGCGCCCTTGCAGACGGTCATTGGCATACTCTAAAGCATTTTGATATGACCGCGCGGCCGCACCAAGGCCCTGAATACCGACTCCCAAACGCTCGTAATTCATCATGGTAAACATCGCCGCTAAGCCTTTGTGCGGCTCGCCAATCAACCAACCCGTGGCACCATCAAAGTTCATCACACAGGTAGCCGAGGCATGAATCCCCATTTTGTGCTCAATAGAGCCACAGCTCACCGCATTGCGCTGGCCTACGCTGCCGTCGGCTTGTGGTAAAAACTTTGGTACCAAGAACAAACTAATGCCTTTAGAGCCAGCCGGGGCATCGGGGAGTTTAGCTAACACCAAATGAATAATGTTATCGACTAGGTCGTGCTCGCCGCCAGTGATAAAGATCTTGGTACCGCTGATGTTGAAGCTGCCATCGTCGGCCGGAATCGCTTTACTACGAATAATGCCTAAGTCGGTACCAGCATGTGGTTCAGTCAAACACATAGTACCGGTCCACTCACCGCTGATCAGCTTCGGCAAATAAAGGTCTTTGAGACTGTCACTAGCATGCAAATCGAGCGTCATAATGGCGCCAGCGGTTAAGCCCGGATACAGCGAGAAGGAGATGTCGGCCGAACAAAGAATTTCTTCGTATTGCGCTGAAATAGACTTAGGCAGACCCATGCCGCCGTATTCTGGATTGGCAGTAACGCCAACCCAACCGCCCTCAGCGAGTTGGCGAAAGTTTTCTTTATAGCCCGCAGGTGTGGTCACTACGCCATCACGGAACTGCACACCTTCTTCATCCGCAGCACGGGCATTGGGAGCAATTAACCCCTCGGCGAGTTTGGCACTTTCGTCAATGATGGCGACTGCGGTCTCCATATCCAAGTCGGCCAATTGGGCAAACTGAGCCCAGTCGTCTTGCACACGAAACACCTCTTGCAGCACAAATTGCATATCTTCACGGGGAACACGATAGTCAGCCATCACAACACCTCTAGCAGTAAATCAAACAGAAGATTTAAACAGGTGTTTTAATAACAGATTTATTAGGGTCTTGTCCAGTCTTCCAAGGCGGGTTGTTGAAAAGCCACCATGTTTCGCGACAGTACCACATGGGTTGGGGTAATTTGCATAATAGTAAGCCCCTGCCAGACTTCCCCTTCGCGTAAGCGTTGGCCTGAGAAGGTGACATTGCGGGCGCTATCGCGCGATGAATACTGGTGTGAGTCGTAGCTAAAGGATGGGATCTGTTGGCGTAATTCGCCGGCTAATTCAGCGATAGCAGGGAGTACCGATTGTTGTGTAGTACGCGGCTGATCGCTTTGCTGTGCCGCCACCGCTTCTTCAAAAGCAGCTAATAGCTCTGGGGATACCTTTTGTAAGTCGATACCTTGCTGTACATCGAGCTGTGGCTGACGCGTTGGTTGGCGTGCCTCGGTGGGTTGCGGAATCTCGGTACTGGCACTATCCCACTTGGGTACCTTGATAACGGTACTACCACCCAGTTGATAGCCCATGACTGGCGCTGAGGTAGGACTGGGCAACTGCGGTGGAGTGACCACCGTACTGGTACCACGAGACCACGAGTAATAGCTGGTTACCGTCAGGACCAGCAGCACCAGTGCCACTACCCACCACCAACGCCACGGTTTACTGGCTGGGGCAGAACTCAACCAAATTGGGGCTGGCTGTTGCAATAACGGGGACGATTGCTCACGCAGCGCTTTTAAAACCGATGACATAACAAGTTATTCCTCTGCACGCGGCTGAATACGGGGTCCAGTAGT
>CAYXGO010000126.1:0-4917 GCA_964464575.1 uncultured Pseudomonas sp.
TAGATTAGCACAGCGCAAAAAAAACCGCAGCGGCTGCTGCGGTTTTTGGTAACAACTACTGAGACTGATTTCATCATTATTGCGATGACGAGCTTCGTTTGAACGAAATAACAAGCATCGAAACGACTAAGATAAATAGTAGTGTAGTGAGTATTATCCCATCGACTAATGCGGCCCATGGAGTCGGCAACCGATAAAATATGGTGTTGTAACCGAATAATAGCGATATCACTAATATCGCTGTGAAAACACCAACACTAATGCCACCGAATAAACGCCCATAAAATCGTCGACTCACGCTACTAGCGACCTCAAAACGAGGTGCTTTATGGCGAATATCAGTATATAAAAAATAGCTCACTAATAGAGAAAAAGCTCCCATTATTAAAAAGTTAATAATAGTGAATTCCATAATTACGCCGTCCATCTATTTTAACCTATTGGACATCCCAACTTGGAGACCCACCACCAGAATTTGGTAGATACCAATAACCTTTTTCCCACGATATTGCGAAAAAGCTGCTAGCTGCGATTAACTCATTTGGTGTAAAACCGCTACCAAGCATCGGTTGCATGCAAACAATATAACCACTGCAGTCTAAAGGAGAATCTGGGCATACTTGGAATAGACTGCAATTATTACCAACCGAAAGAAGAGGATCGGTACATCCTGTAGGTGCACCTCCGCAGTATTGATTGATGTAGTCATCATAGTCTAACGGTGCGTGACTTCGAGCATATTCTAAAAGTTCTGATGCAGTTGCATCACATACTTGATCCATTACGTTTGCGCCTTGATATCCGGCGACCATTGTTACACCTGCGGCAACTTGACCCGAAAGATTATAAAGTCGCAACCCACCATGAAGAAGTGCTCCTCCAACGAATAGCGAGGCAACATGACAAGCATCTGACAATCCTTGCTGGCCTTGGTTGCCTTGTGTTTTTGTAGGTGCTAAAAGCACAACAAGTAAAAGAGGTATACAGCACACTGCGAGTATCGAACGAAGAATCATAATCAGAAGTCCCTTTATGTAATTAACAATTCAATTGATAATTTAATGTAAAAAATATTGATGATCAAATGTTTTATTTTCCCTGAAAGTTCAGAGCAGTTATAAGTAAAAAAATGCCGTTTAACTAAAGCGAAAAAGTTTCGATGCTTACATCAAGATTTTAAGAAGTAGAACGAGAATGGTGTAGCGAGACCGTATAATATTTTAAATAAACTTGGTGGCTAAGTTAGCGACGTCGCTATTCTTAAACTGGGTAGGTGTTATAAAAAACCGCAGCGGCTGCTGCGGTTTTTGTAAGCATGAACGCTTAGTGGTCGTGATGGTCACCGTGCGGGTGCACGTGGCCATGGTCGAGCTCGCTAGGTGTTGCTTCACGTACTTCAACCACTTCAACTTCGAAGGTGAGGGCGATACCAGCTAGCGGATGGTTGCCATCAACAGTGACTTCGTCATCGGTGACATCAACGATGACGACCGATTGCTCGCCGTTATCGGTGCTAGCGCGGAATTGCATGCCAGGGGCAACGTCGTTGCCGCCAAACAGACTGCGCGGTACCGCTTGAATTAGGCTATCGTGACGCTCGCCGTAGGCATCTTTGGGTGCCACTTCAGCGACAAATTTGTCACTGACAACGCGGCCAGCTAAGGCGTCTTCCAGGCCTTTGATCAACATGCCACGACCGAAAATAAATTGTAGCGGTTGGCCTTCTTGTGATTGGTCCAAGATATCGCCTTTGTCGGTTTTTACGGTGTAGTGAATACCACCAACTTTATCATGGCTAATTGTTTGACTCATGATTCATCCAAGTTATAGGGCAGTGGGTAGATTTCCAACAGACTGGTGTCATCGCCTTGAATACGTAGCGGTGTATCGGCACTCAGGTCCGACGGAAGCACGGCTAACAACTCAAGTTGATGTTCGGCACGGCTCACTGCATTGATGACCGTACCGGCTGTTCGCCAATTTGCGCCCAATTGTTGCTCAACCACCGCTCCCGCAGCAGTTGGCTGGCCTTGGCCGCGCAGATGGAACAACGCACGTTTTTGTTTACCCAGATATTTCATCCGAGCAATGGTCTCTTGGCCGATATAACAACCTTTCTTAAAACTAATGCCGTGCAACGCCTGAACATTCAGCATTTGCGGCACGAACTGCTGTATTGTAGCAGATTGCAGGGTGGCTCGACCACGGTCGATTTCTAACAAATGCCACAGCTGCGGGTCACTATTAGTCGCCATGGTACTGTTACGGACTAACAGGTATTGCTCAGGATCAGTGCCGACTTGCAGCACCAGTTGATCGTCACTGGCGCTGACTGGTTGCGCTACGTCCACAGCAAGCGGTTGCCCCAGTAATTCAGCAACGCGAGCTGGTGCGGCGGTACCAAAAATACCGTACAACGGAAAATCAGCACTGGCATCACGAATAGTGGTTTGGCTGAATACGCCAAATTTTTGCAATTGGCTAATACTTGCTTGTAGCGCATCTTTGCTCGTAATTAGCAGCCAGCGATCGGCCCAGCGGGCAACAAATAATATCGCCAAGGCTTTGCCTTTATTGTCGCAATGACTTGCATAGAGCCAGTTATTGGCGGTTAATTCGCGTAGGTCACAACTCAATTGCCCTTGTAGGAATTGCTCCGATTGCGGACCAATGAGTTCAATCACCCCGTAATCAGACAGGGAAACCGTTACGTATTCTGGCACAGCTTTGGTAAACTCTGTTGTCGACACACTGAACCTCATGAGTAGTTGCTATAACGACTAGGTGGGGATGAAAATACATTATACAAGGGTCACGAGGATTGCTCATGGAAAAGCTGCAACAATCTGCCGATTTATTAACGAATAAGAACCGAATGCGTTGGGCCTGTCGGCGTGGCATGTTGGAGCTTGATGTACTGTTCCGACCCTTTGTTGATGAGGCTTACGATGATCTGAACGAACAACAGCAGGGGGTGTTCCGGCGGCTACTGACCTGTGACGACCCGGATTTATTTGCCTGGTTTATGGGCCATCAACAATGTCCTGATGCCGAGTTACAAGGCATGATCGAGATTATTTTAAAGCGGGTTAAGGTGTAACGCCTAATGCTCTGGCAATTGGCCATGCGTCCACCGCGCTGGTTCATGCGAGAGCCACAATGCTGGGGTATTGATGCGGAGCAACGCCAGTTGGTGCGGCTCAATGACCTTGACCAAGTGGTGTGGCGGGTTGGCCAACCGGTGTTAGCCACGCCGCTGTTTGTTATGCTGTCACTCGGTCGCAAGGGCAGCACAAACCAGCAGATGTGGTGGTTCTGCTGGCATGGCTGGTTAAGTCGACTGGAATATCGCCGTTTACTTCGCGCTTGTTGGCGCTGGCGTCAGGATTGAAGGTTCTGGCGTTGGCACCAGGTCTGGATAATCAAGGTTGTAATGCAAACCGCGGCTTTCGGTGCGTTGCATAGCGCAGCGTACAATCAACTCTGCCACTTGTACTAAGTTACGTAGCTCAAGCAGGTTATTACTGACGCGGAAATGGGTGTAGTACTCATGGATCTCTTGTTGCAGCAGTTCAATGCGCCGCAAAGCCCGCTCTAAGCGCTTGTTAGTACGCACAATACCCACGTAATCCCACATAAATAAGCGCAATTCATGCCAGTTATGCTGAATAATGACTTCTTCATCGGAATCACCAACACGGCTCTCATCCCAAGCTGGTAGCTGCATAGGGATCTGTAGATGGGGCAGTTGCTGGCGAATATCGGCGGCGGCTGAACGGGCGAATACCACACACTCTAGCAATGAGTTACTGGCCATGCGGTTGGCACCATGCAAGCCGGTATAGGCCACTTCGCCAATGGCGTACAGGTTGGCAATATCAGTGCGCGCGTTTAAATCCGTCATCACGCCACCACAGGTATAGTGGGCGGCGGGCACCACTGGCATGGGTTGCTGGGTAATATCAATGCCAAGGCTCAGACATTTCTCGTAAATAGTGGGGAAATGCTCGCGAATAAAGTCCGCCGGTTGGTGTGAGATGTCTAAATACATACAGTCGGCACCAAGCCGCTTCATTTCATAGTCAATGGCTCGTGCCACCACATCGCGCGGGGCAAGCTCAGCAGCACTATGAAAGTCGGACATAAAACGGCTACCATCGGGACGTTTTAGCACCGCACCTTCGCCGCGCAATGCTTCGGTCAGCAAGAAGGTATGCGCCTGCGGATGATACAAGCAGGTTGGATGGAATTGGTTAAATTCCATGTTGGCAACCCGGCAACCGGCGCGCCAAGCCATAGCGATACCGTCGCCACTGGCAACATCGGGGTTGCTGGTATATTGATAGACTTTACTGGCACCACCGGTAGCCAATGCCACAACGCCGGCACTAACGGTTTCAACCCGCTGCGCGGCTCGGTTCCAGATATAGGCACCATAGCAGCGTGGCTGGCCACCCAAATGTTTGTGGGTAATTAAGTCAACAGCGTTAAAGCGCTCAAGAATAGTTATGTTCGGATGTTGACGAACGCGCTCTACCAAGGTGGTTTGCACGGCTTTACCGGTGGCGTCGGCAGCATGCAAAATACGCCGATGGCTGTGGCCACCTTCTTGATTAAGATGGTATTTAGGTTGGTCGCCAGAGGCCGGCATACGGTCAAAACCAACGCCCATATCAATCAGCCATTGCAGGCTTTCGCGGGCATGACGGGTGGTAAATTCAACCGCTGCTAAATCGCACAAGCCAGCGCCTGCAATCAGAGTATCTTGAATGTGGCTGTCGATGCTATCATGCTCATCGAACACAGCGGCAATGCCACCTTGGGCATAATAGGTCGAGCCTTCAGTCAGTGGGCCTTTCGACAGCACCAAGACCTTCGCATCGTCAGCTAGTTGCAGTGCTAAGGTAAGACCGGCAG
>CAYXGO010000127.1:0-1856 GCA_964464575.1 uncultured Pseudomonas sp.
ATAACTGAAGGGCCATGGAGATTCCTCAGTTGCTAAAAAACTTGATCCAAGATAATACGGCCGGAAGAATGGGTACCGCTACGAATACGACTACAGCCAGTACGCCAAAACCTTTACCCGAACTATCGCGAAATTCTTCATCGTGTGACATCTTAACTACTCCGATTACTGTTTCTGGCTACATCATATCTGACAGAATTTTTCGGCGCGGATCATACTCCATTAAGGTGCCTGTAACAACACACCTCGGTGGATAAAATCTATACATAATTGCGCGACACCTTGGTTAATCGTGGCGTTATCGAGCTGCGGCAACCACTGCTGTAATTGCTGCTGCAACTGCGCTAAGCGTTGCCCCTGTGGCTGCTGCTGTAAGCTACTGATAACCAAAGCGGTCATTGGCTGCAATTGCATAAACTCGACGCTATTGCGCTGTGGGTGCCGATACACCATCAAGATAAAACCACTGTTATTGACCGCCTCGGGCACTAAAGGTTCCCCGTCTTGATTAACACGCAACCAAGCCACTGGATGCTTAAACTGCGCCACCTGCACGCTAGCGTTGAGTCGCCAGCAACATTGCCCGACAAGCGCAGTCGCCTGCACCTGATCGAGCGGCTCAATAGCGTCATCAAGCACGGCAAATTGCGCGTCGACTTCCATGCGCTCATAACAAGCAAGTTCATAGGTAAATTCAGGAAAATCTGCGTTGTCGCGGTTGTTCGCGCTAAAATATACCGCCAAGAAATCAACAAACTCGCGACCCATATCACTAAAGTAGGGTGATTGCGCGGCATGCTTAGCAACAAACTCATCCACTAATTGCTGCCATTGCTGCCGACTTAATAATTTTTTTAGAACCGGAAAGCCAGAACTGAGAAAGCTAAATATATTGTTGCGGACGAGGCGGCGATAAACCGCCATACGGCGCGCTTCGATACCACTGGGCGTGTTGTTATCATCAGGATTGCGTAACCAGCGGGCAAATTCTTCCTGCACAGCCTTAAAATCAGTCATGCTCAACAACCAAAACGCGCTGCTGCGCTCGATCAATCTGCTCTGCCTCCAGCAGTAAATCAGCCAAAGGTGGTATGTTGAAATCGCGTTCTAGCACGGTATCAAACACCCCGTGCTGCTGATAGGCGTAGTCCAATAACTGCCACACCTCATCGCGCACATCAGCACCATGGGTATCCACTAAGAGGTCCGGTGCTTCCTCACTATGACCAGCAATATGGCCGTAAACAATCCGCCCAGACGGCAAACCAGCAATAAACTGCTTAGCATCGTAACCATGATTAATACTGTTGACGTAGACATTATTAACATCGAGCAACAGCTTACAATCCGCCTCGTGTAAGACCTGCTGAATAAACGCAAGCTCGGTGATTTGTTGGCCTGGCGCCGCGTAATAAGAGATATTCTCGAGTACCAGCGGCCGCTCTAACAGTTCTTGAACGCGTTTGATCCGCTGCGCAGTGTAGCTGGCAGCCGCCTCGGTAAAAGGAATCGGTAGTAAATCATAGAGCTGGCCTTGCGCCGAACAATAGCTTAGGTGCTCGCTAAAGAGCTGAATTTGGAAGCGATCAAGAAAGCTTTTCAGCTCGAGCACAAAGCTCTCGTTGAGCGGATCAGGGCTGGCAATCGATAATGATAGCCCATGGCAAGTCAACGGGTAACGCTCGCGTAGCTGGTCTAATTGCCGATACGCTGTGTTACCGCGTGGGATCCAATTTTCTGGTGCGATTTCCCAAAAACCGACGCTGGGCTGCTGTGTCAACACATCAGCCAAAAACTCACGTCGTAAACCAAGGCCTACGCTCCGCCGCACTTGCCTTCGCCACACTTGCCTTCGC
>CAYXGO010000127.1:1866-4846 GCA_964464575.1 uncultured Pseudomonas sp.
GATTCCGTCGCTTCTTTTTTGTCTCCGCATTTGCCTTCACCGCATTTGTGCTCTTCAGCTTTTTCATCTTTCTTAGCTGCTTTAGCGTCGGCTTTTTTCTTCTTCATTTCAGCGCGGTGATCCTCTCCACACTTGCCTTCGCCGCACTTTCCTTCGCCACATTTATGCTCTTTCGGTGGCTCTGTTTTTTGTTCTTTGACTTGCTCAGCCTGCTGATACCCACCAGGTAATTCGCTGTAACCAAAGGGATTGGCCTGCGCTATCGGTAAAGTCACTGCGCTTGCTAGCAGCGCGCCCACGGCTAATTGTGCTGATTTTTTCATGGTATTCATAATGCCCACTCCTAATAGCTAAACCTAGTGTATATATGACCCTAATTTAGCAGGTAAGTTGCCAATAAAAAACCCCGCAACAAGCGGGGTTTTCTCAATCTTAATACAACGCGAAACTTACAGTTTTACACCACGATTTTCTGCGGTGCGCTTAATATAAGCTTCCCAGGTGCGAGCACTGCGACGTTGGTTATCGAACTTCTGTGCCTGTAAGTTATATTTCAATGCCTCGGCATAATTACGTGAGTAAAAATACGCCTCTGACAAAGCAATCAACACTGGGCCTTCTTCTTCGATACCGTTATCAAGCGCTTTATGAAACGATTGAACTGCTTTGTCGTACTGTTGAGCACGAATATAAGCATTACCTTGACGACGATACTGAGCCGCCTTACCTTCAGCACTTGACTCTAACTCTGCCGCCATACCATAAGCTAATGCAGCTTGCTGATATTCTTTGGCAGCCTCAAAGTTACTTGCAGCACCTTGATAGTTACGTGCAGTTTTCTCTATATCACCACTGGTCAAATGCTTCATGGTGGTTTTTGCAGCTTTGTATGGAACTTCGTTGTTCGAATACAGCTGTGCCAACGCACGATATTGACTGTCGCGATCTAAGTAGCCTGCTAAATAAGCAATCTCAAGTGTCTGTAAGGCTTTATCGATGCGCTCTTCAAGCATGTACATCATACCTAGTTGGTTCCACCAAGCTTTCTCGGTCGGTAACACACCTAAGCCTGTTTCTAACACTTTAATCGCGTCAGAGTACATTTTACGCTCGTAATAAGAAGCAACTTTCAATACATACGGGTTCTTGTTGACTTCTTCGTAGTACTGAATGGCCATATCAGCTGGTTTGATGATCATGTCGTATTTCTTTTGCTCATAATAAATATTCGCAATACGCAAAAATACTTCTGGATCATACTCGCCAGTAAACTGCAGCCACTTACCATAGTACGTCAGAGCCTGTTGATAACGCTCAAGTTGAAGACTCAAGTCAGCGGTCAACTTCAACGCACCAGCTTGGTCAGTCCAACCCAGTACATCAGCATCTGCTGCACTTTTCACCAACTCAAGAGCTTTCTCGAACTGCTCGTCGGCGGCATATAAGTTGCCCAAAAAGCGATTCACATAAGCCGTATCAAACGCTTCGCGCGGCTGCGCTTCAAGCAGTTCGGCAATCGCACCCTTGATGTCTTCTTTTTCGCTGTACAGCTCAAAAGCACCCATGATACGCCGACCTACACGATCAGAAACGGCGATATTACGACGCGAGTCTTTCTGCTTTTGGATGGTTTCCGCAGTTGGCAAAGTGTAATTAATGTCTTGCGCTTGCACGCTCACTGACGTGAGCGATAAGCCCAAGCACAATACGCTCGCTGTAGCGAAAGCAATAAGTTTGCTGTGCATCATAACTTACCCCTGATCATCCAAGTTGAAGTCCAACTGAACCGTCATGCCTGGCTGAGCCACTGCTTTTCCATCAATAATCTTCGGCTTGTACTTCCAACGCAGCAGCGCGCGACGCGCTTCTTGGTCGAAAGTACGACGTGGATTTGAATCAATCACTTCTACGTCTGTTACACCGCCAGTTTCATCGATGGTAAAGCGCAATAATACCCAACCATTGATGCCATCACGAGCCGCTTCTGGCGGATAGCGCGGGTTGATACGCACGATAGGTGTTGCATCACCATCAGTCATCAAGCCACCGGTACTAAAACCAGTGTCCGTGCCGCCGACATCGATTTCGAAACCAGGATCAAACTGGAGCGAATCATCCGCTTGATCAGGCTCATTCGGTGGCGTCTCCGGCGGTTGCTCCGGTGGCGTTGGTGGTGTTGGTGGAACCCGACGGCGTCGCTCAGTATCTGACTCCGGTGGTGTGGTCACCAATTCGATCGGCGCCGATTCCGGCGGGCCATCGGCCCGGCCGTCACCGCCACTGATCAAGAATGCCATAAAGGCAAACAACAGGAACGTGGCAGCGGCACCTAATAGTAATGCTACTATGAAGCGCACCATATTAATCGTCCTCTGCGGCTATGGATATTTTCTCAATACCCGCTTCCTTGATTTGGTCCATGACTTGAACGACAACGCCATGCTTGGCTTCTTTGTCAGCTTGAATCACGACCATATCGGTTGGCTGCTCGGCTAACAGACGTTCGATGTTAGCGCCTACCCGCTCTACATCGACCATACGCTTGTCCATCCACACCTCGCCGTTTGCACGGATAGCGATGAAGATGTTAGCCGATGGCTTTTTAGTGGCCTGGCTAGCGTCTGGTTTGTTCACGTCGATACCCGCCTCTTTTACAAACGAGGTGGTTACGATGAAGAAGATCAACATAATGAATACGATGTCGAGCATCGGCGTCATGTCGATCGCTGCATCTTCATCTTCACGAATACGTTTACGTGCCATAATTCTTCTCTCTTAATGGTGTGGCAGACTATCAATCAACTGATGTTTAGCGCGTTTAACACGAGCTTCTAAGCGCGTCGCAAAAAACATCCCCGACAAAGCCGCAACCATGCCCGCCATAGTCGGAATTGTTGCCATCGAGATACCCGATGCCATCAATCGTGGGTTACCCGTACCTTGTACCGCCATGATTTCGAATACTGAAATCATACCGGTT
>CAYXGO010000128.1:0-4748 GCA_964464575.1 uncultured Pseudomonas sp.
TTATCTGCGGCCAAAGAAACCTTGCCAGAAGATCGCAAGGTACACTCGTTACATACCTACTTTCTGCGCCCCGGCGATGCACAAAAGCCGATTATTTATGATGTCGAGAACATCCGTGATGGCCGCAGCATTTCCACCCGCCGGGTCCAAGCCATTCAATACGGTAAACCGATATTTTATATGACCGCCTCGTTTCAAATTGATGAATGCGGCTTTGAGCACCAAGCAGCTATGCCTGATGTACCTGGTCCGGAGGGTCTGGTATCCGATTTAGACATTTATCGCGAACATGCAGAGCTGATTCCAGAGGCGATTCGCAATAAATTCATTTCCGAAAAGCCCATTGAAATGCGGTTTGTCACCGCCAACAACCCATTTAAGCCGCACGTTGATAAACCTCAGCGTTACGTATGGTTTCGCTCCAATGGCGCGATGCCTGATGATCCGCGGGTACACAAATACTTGTTAGCTTATGCGTCTGACTTTAATTTTCTGCCGACAGCGTTACAGCCGCATGGCACTAGCTTTGCTCAGCCCAATATTCAAATGGCCACCATTGACCATTCCATGTGGTTTCATCATGATTTTCGTATGGACGATTGGCTGCTATACGCCATTGATAGCCCGATTGCCTGCGGCGCGCGCGGCTTAGTACGCGGACAATTCTTTACCCGCAGCGGTAAGCTTGTGGCATCAACTATGCAAGAAGGGGTAATGCGAGTGCGCAAATAACGCACTCGCATATCAGTAAGGCCTAACCGAGGGTAAAGAAGAAGCCGGCAATTGCAGCACTCATCATGTTGGCTAAGGTAGCAGCCAGCAGCGCCTTTAAACCAAGCCGTGCAATGTCGTGGCGGCGACTTGGTGCCATACCACCTAAACCACCGAGCAAAATAGCAATTGAGGAAAAGTTAGCAAAACCACACAGTACAAAAGTAATGATAACTTGACTGTGTTGACTCAATTGATCTTTGTAATTGACGAAATCCAAATACGCTACAAACTCGTTAATCACTAGCTTTTGCCCAATGAAACTACCGGCTAACTGTGCTTCGTCCCAGCTTACCCCTAACACATAGGCTACCGGCTGGAAGATATAACCAAATAACAACTGCAGCGATAAGTCAGGGTAACCAAACCAGCCGCCAACCCAACCAAAAATACCGTTAATCAGTGCAATCAAAGCCACAAAGGCAATCAGCATAGCGCCGACATTCATGGCTAATTGCATACCACTACTGGCACCAGTGGCGGCGGCATCAATCACGTTGACCGCGCGGTCTTCCACTGGGCTTGCCGCAGGCTTAGCGCCATGGCTAGCGGTACCTTCAATAATGCCATCAATGTCGTCACGAGGCTTATCAATTTCTGGCATGATCATTTTCGCCATCAACAAGCCCGCCGGAGCCGCCATGAAACTGGCTGCAATCAAATACTTCAATTCCACCCCAACACCGGCGTAACCAGCCAGTACCGAGCCTGAAACCGAGGCCATACCGCCAACCATCACGGCAAACAATTCTGATTGCGTCATGCTTGGAATAAACGGCCGCACCATCATTGGCGCTTCGGTTTGACCAACAAACACGTTGGCAGCGGCTGACATGGATTCAGGCTTGCTGCTACCGATAATTTTCTGCAGAGCACCGCCCAAAATCATGATGATCCAACGCATGATGCCAAGGTAATACAGCACAGCTATAAGCGACGAGAAGAACACAATGACAGAGAGTACGCGAATGGCAAACACAAAACCAAAATCAGCCGAGGCTAAACCACCAAACATAAAATCAATGCCGGCATTGGTGAAGGCAATTACGCTGGCGACACCAGAAGCTACCCCATACAGCACATCTTGACCAAATGGCACATAGAGTACGAAGGCACCAAGCGCAAGTTGAATGGCAAACGCGCCGCCGACAGTACGCCAGCGAATAGCGCCACGATTACTTGAAAATGCGTAGGCAATGAGAAGGATAATGGCAATGCCAAAAATACTATGCATAAAGTTAGGCCGTTATTGTTGTTATTCTGCCAACAGTTGGCGAATTTTAGATTTAATCAGGTCGATGGCAATTTCATTCTGACCACCGCGCGTGACCACCAAATCAGCAAACTGCTTCGACGGTAAAATAAATTCAAAAAATGCCGGACGCACAGTTTCGTGATACTGCTCAGCCACCGACTGAATAGTGCGCCCGCGGTCTTCGACATCACGGATCATGCGCCGTAATAAACACACATCAAGTGGCGTATCCATGAACACCGAGATATCGAATAACTTACGCAAATGCGGGTCACTCAACAACAAAATTCCTTCCACCATGATCACCCGCCCCGGATTAACCTTGATGGTTTCGCTCACTCGCGTATGGGTTTTGTAGCTGTATTGCGGCATTTGCACCGATTGCCCAGCACGCAATTGCAACAAATGCTCCACCAGCAGCTCGTGCTCAAAAGCCGATGGATGGTCATAATTGGTCAGCTGACGCTGTTCAAAACTGAGATGGCTTTGATCGCGATAGTACGCATCTTCGGCAAGAATAGCGATACCTTGACCACCAAGCTCCGCTACCAGTTCACGGTAAACAGTTGAGGCAAATAAACTTTTTCCAGAAGCTGAAGCACCAGCAATGGCGATGATGGTCGTTTTTTCCACGCGAATAAGTTCTTTTTTGAGGCGACATTAAGGGGCAATTATCGTTGATTCGCTGGGGAATTGGAAGCTTCTATACCGGCTGACCAATCTTGTTACATTTTAACCCAGTCACATCGTTGTATCCTGCGCGCAAGGCTCTATTATCTGATTACTTATTTTTTTCAGGCATCACGCCGACCTATTATCGTCAACAATGGAAATTATCTATGCGTTTGTATAAATCTTTAACCGCACTAGCCGTCGCTTCAGTGCTACTGACGGGCTGTCAAGCCACCGCCGAGCAAACCAACCGCAACAACGCCAGTGCTGTGGTACAGCAACAACTTCCTGAAGTCTCGATTCCTTATGAGAGTTTCACCTTAGATAATGGCTTGCGCGTGGTGGTTCACACCGACCGTAAGGCTCCGATTGTTGCGGTTAACGTTTGGTATGCCGTCGGCTCTAAAGATGAGCAACCGGGCCAAACCGGTTTTGCCCACTTATTTGAACACTTAATGTTTAACGGTACCGAAAACTACGATGACGAATTTTTTGGCCCATTCGAGCGCGCCGGAGCCACCGATCAGAACGGTACCACCAACAACGATCGTACCAACTATTTCCAAAACGTGCCTACCCCTGCACTAGATATGGCACTGTGGATGGAATCTGACCGTATGGGCCACTTACTTGGCGCGGTCACTCAAGAGAAACTTGATGAGCAACGTGGCGTGGTACAGAACGAAAAACGTCAAGGTGAATCACAACCATACGGCCGTGCCTTCGGTTTTATAGCTAGCCAAACCTTCCCAACCGGTCACCCATATTCATGGTCAGTGATTGGTTCCATGGAAGACCTTAACGCCGCCTCGCTAGACGACGTGCACCAATGGTTTAACGATTATTACGGCGCTGCTAACGCGGTGGTGGTGTTGGCCGGTGATATTGATGTGGAAACCGCTAAAGCCAAAATGAACGAATATTTTGGTCATATTCCAGCCGGTAAACCGTTGCAAAAACTTGATGCTTGGGTAGCCAAGCGCACCGGTACCAAGCGTGCCACCATGGAAGATAACGTTCCAGCTCCACGTATTTACAAGATTTGGAACACTGCAGAAATGGGTACCGCCGATGCTGAATACCTGACATTGCTCAATGATATTTTAGCCGGTGGCAAAAACTCACGGTTGTATCAGCGCTTAGTGTATGACCTACAAATCGCTAGCAGCGTATTTGCCTTCCAATACGATCGCGTACTAGCCGGTCAATTCTTCGTAGTGGCTGATGCCAAGCCGGGTGTTGAAATGAGTCAAATTGAGGCGATTATCGACGAAGAAGTCGCCCGTGTATTAGCCGAAGGCCCAACTCAAGAAGAGTTGGATCGGGTTCGTTTTGGTGCTGTCGCCGGCTTCGTACGTGGTGCTGAGCGCATCGGTGGTTTTGGCGGTAAATCAGATATTCTTGCCGCTGGTGAAGTGTATCAAGGCGACCCAGGTGCCTATCGTCAGTCAATGGAGATCGTGCGCAACGCTACCCCAGCTGATATTCAAGCAGCTGCACAGCGCTGGTTAGACGACGGCGCCTTCGTATTAAATGTGGTACCGCAACCGAAATTCACCACCGCAGCGCCACAAGCTGACCGCAGCAAACTTCCTGAAGTGGGTAAGTTACCAGAGCTCGATTTACCAGAACTGACCAACTTCACCCTATCGAATGGTCTTGAAGTGTACTTAGCTGAACGTCACGACGTGCCAACGGTACAAATGCAATTAGTGCTTGATAGTGGTTATGCTGCTGACCAGGGTAGCAAGCCGGGTACCGCTAGCTTTACCATGGCGATGCTGACTGAAGGCACCACCTCACGCGACGCCCTGAGCCTGAATAAAGAGTTAGATAGTTTAGGCACTAACTTATCAGCGTGGGCATCACTGGATAACGCCACTATTGGCATGGACACCTTGAGCTCAAACCTAACGCCAAGCTTGGCAATTTTCGCTGACGTATTGATGAACCCAGCCTTTAGCCAAGAAGAAATTGAGCGCCGCCGGGGCATGTGGATGGAAACCATTAAACGTGAAAAAGCCTCGCCACAGTCACAAGCGTTACGTAT
>CAYXGO010000129.1:0-4733 GCA_964464575.1 uncultured Pseudomonas sp.
TTCTACTCAGCCTTTATTGTTGCCGATGCCGTCACTGTGCGCACCCGAGCGGCCGGTGCTAAAGCCGATGAAGCGGTGGAGTGGTATTCCAAAGGCGAAGGCGAGTTTGATATTAAAGCCATCGACAAGGCGAAACGCGGCACTGACATCATTTTACATGTGCGTGATGACGCCAAAGAGTTTGTCGATGAATGGCGTTTGCGCTCAATCATCACCAAGTATTCGGACCATTTAAGTATACCTGTTGAAATGCCAGAACAGGCGGATGACGAGGATGACAACGGCGAAAGCAAAGCGCCGAAGTGGGCTGCAGTAAACAGCGGTAAAGCGCTGTGGACACGTGATAAAGCCGATATTAGCGACGACGAATACAAAGAGTTTTATAAAACCATTGCGCACGATTTCGACGAGCCGTTGCTGTGGAGCCACAACAAAGTTGAAGGTACCTCTGAGTACACCAGCTTGTTGTACGTACCGAAGCGGGCGCCTTGGGACTTATGGAATCGTGACCAGCAAAGTGGCATTAAACTGTATGTGAAGCGGGTGTTCATCATGGACGACGCCAAACAACTGATGCCAAGCTATCTGCGCTTTGTGAAAGGCCTGATGGACTCGAATGATCTACCACTGAACGTGTCGCGTGAAATTTTGCAAGACAACAAGATCACCCGAGCCATGCGTAGTGGTAGCACCAAGAAGATCTTGAGCATGTTGAGCAAACTGGCGGAAGACAAACCGGAGCAATACCAAGAATTCTGGGATACCTTTGGCAATGTGTTGAAAGAGGGACCGGCTGAAGATCAAGCTAACCAAGAGAAGATCGCTAGCTTGCTGCGCTTTGCCTCAACCCATAGCGATAGTAGTGTTAATGCAGTTAGTCTAGATGCTTATATTGAGCGCATGAAAGACGGCCAAGACAGCATTTACTACATTGTTGCCGATAGCTATGAAGCAGCTCGTGACAACCCTGCCTTAGAGATCTTCCGCAAAAAAGGTATCGAAGTGCTGTTGTTGTCAGAGCGTATTGATGAATGGCTGATGAGCCATCTGCATGCCTACAAAGAGAAATCATTCAAGTCAGTGACCCGTGGTGATTTAGATTTGGGTGAGCTGGAAGATGAGCAGGATAAAGCCCAGCAAGAGCAGGCCGAGAAAGACTTCGCCGAGAATCTAGAACGCTTTACCAAAGCGCTGGGTGACAAGGTCAAGAAAGTACGGGTCACGCATCGCTTGACGCAATCACCGGCCTGTATTGTCACGGATACCGACGACATGAGCACGCAAATGGCCAAGTTGTTGGAATCGGCTGGGCAAAAAGTACCTGAAACCAAGTATATCTTCGAGGTAAATCCTGAGCACACGCTGGTACAACGCGTGGTGGCCCTGGCGGATGAGCAACGCTTTAATGATTGGGCGCAATTGCTGCTTGATCAAGCCACCTTGGCAGAGCGCGGTAGCTTGAAAGACCCGGCGCAGTTTGTTACGCGTTTAAACCGTTTGATGTTAGAGCTCACCGAAGCCTAAGAGATGATGGTCTGGTCCGGCATTGTCCGACCAAAGTCGGCAATGCTCGGACTTGTAATGGCGCCGCCTGCAAGGTAAAGTGCGCGTTGTCAAAAACAACAGAACATTCAGTACAAAAGAGGTTGTTCATGCGCATTATCCTGTTGGGCGCTCCGGGCGCAGGGAAAGGTACCCAGGCGCAGTTCCTCATGAAAACCTTTGGGATCCCGCAGATCTCAACGGGTGACATGCTGCGAGCTGCTATTACTGCTGGCACAGAGCTCGGCAAGCAAGCCAAAGCGGTCATGGATGCGGGCAAATTAGTGTCCGATGACATTATGATTGGCCTGGTCAAAGAGCGGGTGACCCAAGTAGATTGCGCCAACGGTTTTTTGCTGGATGGTTTCCCGCGTACTATTCCGCAGGCTGACGCTATGCATGAAGCCGGCATCGAAATTGACTATGTATTGGAATTTGCCGTGCCGGACGAAGTCATTGTGAAGCGCATGGCGGGGCGACGAGTGCATCCTGGCTCTGGCCGTGTGTACCATATCGATCACAATCCACCACAAGCCGATGGCAAAGACGATGTAACCGGTGAAGACCTGATTATTCGTGATGACGACAAAGAAAGCACAGTGCGCAAGCGCTTAGCAATTTATCACGAACAAACCGAGCCTTTGGTAGCGTATTATCGTACACTAGCCGAGCAAGGTAAGACGCGCTTTCAGAACATTGATGGCACGCGTCAGGTTGAGGTTATCAGTGCTGAACTTGGAGCATTGCTCAGGTAGTCGGTAAGCACCCCAAGCGATAACAGGTTCAATGAAGCCCACCTTGTGTGGGCTTTTTTATACGACTTTTTTATACCACTAATAATGACATTCACTGAGGTGACTATGGAACAGATTGCAATTACCGGCTTGTATGCCAGCTTATTAACGCTGCTGTATTTTGTGTTAGCAGTACGGATTATAAAGTTACGCTGGCGCGATAAAGTGCCTCTGGGTACCGGTGACTCAAAAGACGTGCTGAAAGCGGTGCGGGTGCATGCCAATTTTAATGAGTACGTACCGCTGGTACTGGTGATGCTGTTAATGATGGAATTAACCGGTGCATCTATGGTGATGTTACATGTGATGGGTGGCGTATTCTTCCTTGGCCGCGTATTGCATGCTATGGGTATTACCAAGACCTCAGGCACGTCATGGATGCGTTTTTGCGGCATGATTAGTACCTTTGTGGTGTTATTGGTCGCCGCTGGTTACCTACTCGGTTATTTTATTGGTAGCCAACTATGACCGAGTTGGCTGGGGTTTATCGCAGCGGTGTAGCAGGAGCTACACCGGTGTTATTGCTGCATAGCTCTCAAAGTAATAGCGGCCAATGGCGTGCGCTTATTAACTTGCTTCAGCATGATTTTGACGTGCTAGCCATCGACTTACTAGGCTATGGTAATGCGCCAGCAGCAACTTTGGATAGCCCTGAAAGTTTCCGTTTTGCCGATGAATTACCACGTATTCTCGCCGCTGTTAGGCAAGCACAGTGGCAGCAACCGATGCATTTGGTAGGGCATTCATATGGCGGTGCTTTAGCGCTGAAAATTGCTCTTGAACAACCCGTTGCTGTGGCTAGTCTCGCGGTGTTTGAACCGGTTGCTTTTCATATCTTGGATGCCCAAGATAGTGGTCGCCAACAGGTGGAGCAGATTGCCGGGCAAATGGACCAATTAGATGCTGCACAAGCAACAGCGCGGTTTGTCGATTATTGGAATGATGAGGGCTTTTTTGCCCGTTTACCGGCACGTGTGCAACAAGTCATGATCAGCCAAACCAGCAAAGTGATTTTAGATTTCGCGGCGCTGATGGGCGAGCCACACAAAGCCACCGATTACGCACAACTGGCGCTACCCGTATTGTTATTGCAAGGCAAGTATACCCAACTCAGTGCTCAGCAAGTGGCGGCACGATTACTCCAAGTATTACCGCAAGTTACCACCACGACCATTGATTGTGGCCACATGGGTCCGTTAACCCATGCGGAACTGGTGAATCCACTGCTGCTGGCCTTTTTGCAGCAGCAGCGCCGCGCGCAAAACAGCGCATAACTGACTAGGATGCGTGGTCGATGAGTCATTACCTTCCGCCAATCGAGCAATTTCCTCGGCTAAACCAGGGCGCCTGTTATTTTGACAGTGCCGCCACCTGTTTAGCGCCGGAACCAGTGTTACAACAGTGGCTGCAGTTTTATCGTGCACACCATGCTAGTGTGCATCGCAGTAGCCATGCCGCCAGCCGCGAAGCAACCGCACAGCTCGAACAGGCGCGCAGCGATATCGGCCAATTTATCGGCGCCGATGCACATAACCTGTGTTTACCGGCCAGTACCACCATAGCCTTGAATATGCTCGCTGAGCAGTTACCGATTGCCTGGCAAGCTGGTGATGAGATTGTGCTCAGTGTCGCCGAGCATCACGCCAATCTGTTACCGTGGCAGCGTTTAGCAAAGCGCTATCAGTTACGGTTACGCTGGCTAGAATTAGATCGCCATAGTGGCGAGCTGGCTGACGATTGGCAGCAGCTATTTAATCCACGGACTAAACTGTTAGCCGTCACAGCGGCGAGCAATGTCACCGGCGCGTTATTGCCGCTGCCTGAACTTTGTGCCGCAGCACATGCCGTTGGCGCTTTGGCGGTGGTCGATGCCGCCCAAGCGGCGGCGCATGTGCGCTTCAATGTACATAGTATCGGCTGTGATGCGTTAGTGTTTAGTGCTCACAAGTGTTACGGCGTAACCGGTGCAGCAGCACTGTACATGCAGCCACAATTATGGCCACAGATGCCGCCATGGCTGCTCGGTGGCGGAATGGTGGCGCAGGTCAGTAGAGAGCAGGCGCAATGGGTCGATGCTATCCAACGCTTTGAAGCAGGCACTCCCGATAGCGCGGCCATAGTCACCTTTGCGGCGGCCTTGAAATGGCTTGAGCAGCAACAGCAAGCCGGCTTACATGACTATTTAGCGCAGCTGCGACAGCAATTACTGCATGGTTTGCAACAACGTCAATGGCTTAGGGTTTTACCCAGTGGCACTGCAGCCACGCCATTAGTGAGTTTCTATAGTAGCGCTATTCATGCGTATGATTTAGCGGTTTGGCTTGATTCTGCCGATATCGCTGTGCGCGCAGGCAGCCATTGTGCCCAGCCCTTGTTACAGCATTTTGGGGTAGAAAG
>CAYXGO010000130.1:0-4700 GCA_964464575.1 uncultured Pseudomonas sp.
CACCATGCAGTGGCTCGAGAGTCGCAGCTTGCTTGAACCAGGCCGCGCTATTGTGGTGGATATCGAAACCGCGCCCGGTAGCAGCGAAGTGATTGCTCGCGCCCACACTGCTGAGCACCCTACCGAGTTGTTCCGCATTGAAAATCAAGATTTGATCCGACTGACAAATTCTAACCCGGTTTTGGCTGAAGTGACCATGCCCAAGCAAGTTACTATCAATTACGAAGCCCGTGATGGTCTGCAGCTAGACGGTATTTTGGTCTACCCCACCAACTACCAAGAAGGCCAAACCTATCCACTGATCATGGTGGTGCACGGTGGCCCCGAAGCACACTACAGTAATGGCTGGTTAGACCGCTACAGCAGCCCAGTGAAGTACGCCGCTAATAACGGTTTTGCGCTGTTCTTCCCGAACTATCGTGGTAGCACTGGTCGTGGCGTAGAATTTTCCAAACTGGGGCAAAACGACTATGCCGGTAAAGAGTTCGACGATCTAGTGGACGGCAAAAATCATCTTGTTGAACTCGGTATTGTTGATGCCAAGAAGGTCGGTATTACCGGTGGCTCATACGGCGGTTTTGCCTCAGCCTGGGGCGCTACTGCGCACACTGAGCATTATGCGGCTAGTGTGATGTTCGTAGGTATTAGCGATAATATCTCCAAATTCGGTACCACCGATATCGCCAAAGAAATGCACGCCGTACATGCCCGTAGCTATCCGTGGGAAAAATGGCAGTGGTATTTAGAGCGCAGCCCTATTTATTACGCCGAACAAGCCCGCACGCCTATTCTGATCATGCACGGTAAAGAAGATACCCGCGTGCATCCGAGTCAATCCATGGAGTTGTATCGCTACTTAAAAACTCATGGCAAGGTGCCCGTGCGCTTGGTATTGTATCCAGGTGAAGGACACGGTAATACACGGCCGGCTGCTCAGCTCGATTATTCCATGCGCTTAATGCGCTGGATGCAGCACTTTTTGGTTGATGGCGGTACCGCTGCTCCAGCCCATGAACTTCCACATGCTGAGCAATTAAAGTAGATGAAACCATGGCTCCATGGCTGGTGGCATAGCCGCCATCATTATGACCGCGAGGACCCGCAATTTAGGCGGGTCCAGCTAATCGAGACAATACTTGCCCTGCTGCAAGTATATTTCTTCGCTATCGGCGTCATGAATATCACGGTATTTGATTTACCCGCCATGGCCGTGGTTGATTTTATCGGCTGTGCGATTGCCACAGTCATTATGGTGTACTTTCGCTACCGCAATAACGTTGAGCTTGTTGCTTGGCTGATTGTGGTGCTTATTGGCGCCATTCTGGTGATTTTTATACAGAGTGCTGAAGGTCGAAACTATGCCCTCTATTGGTTGACCATCTTCCCGCCCGTGGCGTTCTTTTTATTAGGTCGCAAGGTAGGGTTTTATCTCTCTGTGGTGTTTTTTGTCTACTGCTTTAGCTTTATTGCCATTGAGTCGCCGTATTGGCGACCAGCAATATTTAAAGCCGAGTCGCTATCTAACATGCTGCTCGCCACCACTATTCTGATTCTACTGTTTCGCCACTTTGAGTTGACGCGCGCTGAGGCCTTCGAGGCATTGGAGCGAAAAAACACCCAATTGCAGCACTTGTCCACCACCGACTCATTAACTGGTTTAATCAATCGCAGTAAGCTCGATCAAATTCTTGGTGAGCAACTTGCGCAAGCACAATTAAAATCAACGCCATTGTGCGTGATGTTGATTGATATCGACTTTTTCAAGCAAATCAACGACAGCTATGGCCACTTAACAGGTGACCAAATGCTGATTCAAGCTGCTCAATTGTTGCAGCGAAATAGCCACGAGAGCTGTGCAATAGGCCGCTGGGGTGGTGAAGAGTTTATGTCAATTTGTCCACACACTGATGCAGTGAGTGCTGCGGCCTTAGCCGAATCGCTGCGCGCCGCTATGTCCGACCACGTATTTGCCAACGAGCTGACGCTCACGGTTAGCATTGGTATTGGCCGTTTTCGCCATGGCGATAGCGTCACCGCACTGGTGCGGCGCGCCGATGAAGCGCTGTATCAAGCTAAAGAAGACGGTCGTAACTGCGTCCGCATGTTATAAAAAAAGCCCGCCATACACTGCTGTATGGTGGGCTTTTGGTTTTCACTCAGCCGTTTAAATCTGCGGCCCTGCTGCTACTAACGCCGCGCCATTAGCGGTATCGGTAAACTTCACAAAGTTCTCGACAAAACGCTTCGACAAGTCATAGGCTTTTGCTTCCCAATCCTGCGCTGCCTCATAGGTATTACGTGGATCAAGAATATGACTATCCACACCAGGCAACTGCGTTGGTACCGCCAAATTAAAGTACGGCAACTGCACAAATTCAGCATTTTCAATGCTGCCATCTAAAATGGCATCAATGATAGCGCGTGTGGCTTTTAGCGAAATACGCTTACCGGTACCGTTCCAACCAGTGTTCACCAAATAAGCTTCCGCGCCTGAAGCTTCCATGCGCTTACGCAGCACTTCGGCGTATTGGGTTGGATGAAGACTTAAGAATGCCGCACCAAAACAGCTTGAGAAGGTTGGTGTTGGTTCCGTAATACCACGCTCAGTACCGGCTAACTTGGCGGTAAAGCCCGACAAGAAATAATACTCGGTTTGCGCTTTGGTTAACTTAGACACTGGCGGCAGTACGCCAAATGCGTCAGCCGTTAAGAAGATCACCTTTTTAGCATGACCCGCTTTTGAAACCGGCTTGACGATGTTGTCAATGTGATGAATGGGGTAAGACACACGGGTATTTTCAGTTTTTGAACCGTCGTTAAAGTCGATGCTACCGTCGGCCAATACCGTGACATTCTCTAACAAGGCATCACGACGAATGGCGCGATAGATATCTGGCTCTTGTTCTTCTGACAGGTTAATGGTTTTGGCATAACAACCGCCTTCAAAGTTGAACACGCCATCGTCGTCCCAGCCATGTTCATCATCACCAATTAAGCGGCGTTTTGGATCGGTTGATAAGGTGGTTTTACCGGTACCTGACAAACCAAAGAATACCGCTACATCACCGGCTTCACCGACGTTAGCTGAGCAGTGCATGGAGGCAATACCCTGTAACGGCAGGTAGTAGTTCATGATTGAGAACATACCTTTCTTCATTTCGCCGCCGTACCAAGTGCCACCAATTAATTGGATGCGCTCAGTCAAGTTGAAGGCAATGAAGTTCTCAGAGTTTAATCCATGCTCTTGCCATTTGGCGTTGGTGCATTTGGCGCCATTCATCACCACAAAGTCTGGCTTAAAGGTTTTCAGTTCTTCGTCGCTTGGGCGAATAAACATGTTTTTGACGAAATGTGCCTGCCATGCAACTTCCATGATGAAGCGTACTGACAAGCGAGTATCGGCATTGGCTCCACAAAAGGTATCGACGACAAATAAACGCTTGCCAGACAGCTGCTGTGTCACAGTCGATTTCAAATCAGCCCATACCTGTGGGCTAATGGCTTTGTTATCGTTTTTGCCTTGATCAGACCACCAAAAGGTATCTTTGGTGGTGTCATCACGGACAATATATTTATCTTTTGGTGAACGACCAGTGAAGATTCCGGTATCGACTGATACCGCGCCTAATTGGGTTACTTTACCTTGCTCGTAGCCCTGCAAGTCACTCCGCGTTTCTTCTGCGAACAGCATCTCATATGACGGGTTGTGGACAATTTCGGTAACGTCGGTGATGCCGTACTGGCGTAAATCCAGATCAGTCATTAGCGGACTCCTGCGGGTCTGATCATTTAAAAATAAGAAAATCATCACGGGTATTGCATGTTTGGTGCGCGATTCTACTCTGAAAAGCGCAAAAAAAATAGTCTAAGCGCGGTTAAAACGGCTAGAATGACCGCTTTTAGCGGGGGGCTGTATGCGCGATAGTTTTCACACGAGGCTTGGTTTTGTCTTAGCTGCAGCCGGCTCTGCCGTGGGTTTGGGCAACATTTGGGGCTTCCCAACACAAGTTGCCAATCACGGTGGTGCCGCATTTATTCTGGTTTATTTGGCGGTGGTGGTACTGCTGGCAATTCCGGCACTCTATACCGAGCTAAGTTTGGGCCAACAAGCCCAAGCTAACCCTGTTACGGCACTCGAACAACTGAGCCAAACCAAGCACCCCATAGGCCCGTTGGCAGGCCGTGGCATGGGCTATCTCAATGTACTCGGTGCCGTGCTGATGCTGAGCTTTTACCATTTAGTTGCTGCCTGGATGGTCGCGCAAGGTCTCGCTGCTCTTGCTACTGGCTTAGCATTCGAGGGTGCCGCTAACTGGCTCGCTAACGATAGTACAGCACGTGATCTGCTGTTATTGGGGCTATTTATTAGCCTCACTTTTAGCGTTGTTGCACGGGGCATCTCGAATGGTATCGAGGCCTGGTCAAAGCGTTTGATGCCGCTGCTGGTCGTGCTGTTGATAGGGCTGATCGTTTTTATCGCCCTGCAGCCGGGTGCTGCAGAAGGTTTTCGCGCTTATTTAGTGCCCGATTTTAGTACCTTGAGCGATCCGAATATGCTTGTAGCTGCCATGGGGCAGGCGTTCTTCTCGCTATCTATTGGTTTAGGCGGCATGTTGATTTACGGCAGCTACCTCGCCCCTAGCACCCGCTTAGGCCGCCTCACCGTTAGCGTTGCTGCACTGGATACGGTCATTGCGCTG
>CAYXGO010000131.1:0-4645 GCA_964464575.1 uncultured Pseudomonas sp.
TGGTGGAGCTGGCGGGAGTTGAACCCGCGTCCGCAATACCTACATCCTCGGTACTACATGCTTAGTCGGTCTTTTAGTTAATCACCAAGGCGCCGACAGACAGGCTCCTTAAGGTGACGATCCCGATTGGTTTTAACGCTTTGGCTACGGGCGAAGCCTCCACGCGAGTCTGCTATAGGGTTAGCCGACTGGTCCTAGTCTCACAGACAAAGCGCTAGGGGTCGGGCATAGCGGGTTATTAAGCCGCTAAAGCGTAGTTGTCGTCGTTTGCAACTATTATGTTGAGGCTTTTTACGAGGCCAGCCTCACCTCGGCATGCACCTTGGGTTTCGTGTATCCCGTCGAATCCTAATCAGCCCCAAAGCAAAACTGATTATACGCCTATCGGGTCATGCTGTCACTGACTTATGGAACGTATATATGGCCACGCCCGTTCTTATAATCAATGGTCAGTACAAAATGCTTCATCACATCGTAGCCAAGAATACCGCTCACCTGTACGCCGCGAATACGCGAATTAACGCTCTGATAACGCGAGGCAAAATCAAAACCGACGCCATCTTCAGGCACCGTTACCGCAACATTTTCTAGCGTAAATGGGCCAAACCCTAAGGTCGGTATACGCAGCATGTCGACCCCTACTTGCTTATTCACGCCACGCGAGGTACCTGCAGCGACCGGATATTTTTCTAACCAACCCAAGCTATCGGCAATATTTCGTGGCATGTAAATACCACCACTGTTGCCGGTATCAAGCACGAGCCAGC
Source organism: uncultured Pseudomonas sp. (assembly GCA_964464575.1). Lineage (GTDB taxonomy): Bacteria > Pseudomonadota > Gammaproteobacteria > Enterobacterales > Alteromonadaceae > Pseudidiomarina. The sequence goes on from CAYXGO010000131.1 coordinate 768, forward strand.
GGTCGGTCTCACCATTTAGATTCACTTTAACCAGCGGCTGACCTGAACCCTGCTGCGAGCGCATTTCAATGTTGCCGATCTCAGCCAAGTCAAAGGTGCCGGGCATCGCAAAACGCATCTGACTATTGGGATAATCGAATTGGAAAATAAACTGATTCAGCACCGGTGCGCCGAGTAACAGCCCAACCTCTGGGCCACCGAGCTGCAAGCCGACTAACTCCATATCCATTTCGAGCCCCAAGATATCCGCTGGAATATCTTTGTAGATAGGCCGTTCATCAATACCATTAACACCGCGAATACGCACCCACTCATGATTTTTGTACGATAACTGGTGATGCTCAAGAAAGCCGACGTTAACCGCGTTAGCTTGCGAACCGGAATCGATAATGGCGTAAGTCTCAATACCAGCGAGCTTCACCTTGATGCGGATATGACCGTTACTTTGTTCGAATGGGATCCAACTGGTGGCTTGTGCCTGAACAGGCGCACTCACAATGGCAACAACCAAGCTCATGATGAGGCTCATGGAAAGTAATAGAGAACGCATAAAAGTCCCTTTTTTGTATAGAAATTGTTGATACAAAAAGGAGTTTAGCGAATCACTATCGCGAATAAAGGTATTTATTCGCGATTAATTGCCGGCCCGGCTGAGCACCACCGCAGCCTTCTGTTTGCGCTTACCAAAACCAAAGGCGCGCTTAAAGGTAGGCAACGGAATCGGCAGATATTGGCGGTCGGCTGGCGACTGCCAGGGAAAGGTATCTTGATCGGGGTCATTGATATACACATAGTTTTCATCGGCCGCGCAAATCAACACCCAGTGCGGCGCTTTGCTCTCGTCAAACACATAGGTACTGATTAAACCGACGACCAATTTGCCGTTGGCCAAATCATCAAACAGGTTCTGCATACTGTAGTCACCCACCACAATAGCAACGCCTTCTGCAGTCAGTGCCGCTATATCGACTTCTTGAATACGCGCCATGATTTGCTTTTTGGCTTCACTACGCACCGAATCAAGCAGCAGCGGCCCACTCTCACTGACATGTAGGCTGACCTGCAAGCCACGTTTGTTTGCTGCTCGAGCCAGACCATGCGGACCACAACCACCATGCCCTGAGGTCATGAAAATAGTGGTCGCTTCACGCCAAATTTCTAGTTCTTCGAGATGGGCATCACGGGTGGGGATGTCAAAATACGCCATGGCCATCAGCAAACTAGCCGGGCCACAGGTAAATTCAGTGGTTTGCGTACGATAAGGAACCAGTCGTTGGGTGCCATTATGAGCCGGATGCGGCTCAAAGCGCGGCAACAACTTCTGCAATACCAGCGCATCGCTGTCATCTTCGTAATATTCGGGGCGGATCTCCATGTCGTAATAGCCGGCGCGGTGATACATGGTTTGCGCACCAAGGTTATCGACTTTCACTTCGAGCCGCATAAATAAGCAATGACGGTCATCAGCGTCTTGCTCGGCGGCACTCAGTAGCTGCGAGCCATAGCCACGGCGGCGATGATCCGGGTCAACGGCCAACGAATATAAGCGCGCCAGCTGAGTGGCCTGTCGATACAGCACAATATAATAGCCGACCACCTGCCCAGATACGGTCAGCACCTGAAAATCGCCAATACTTTGATCAATAAAACGCCGAAAGCTACGGCGGCTGATACGGTCCGTAATAAAGCTGCGATTTTCGATCTGTTCAAGAGCGTCAATATCGTCGCGACAGACGGGGCGAAGCGCAATGGCCATGAGATAACTCGTTGGACTATTTATAAATACGTGGATGATTATAGGCCTGTCCTCGCCGCTTGTCTGTGGATTTTTGTTTCAGATATCGCGAAGCGGCAACAAAAGTGGTAAACTTGCGCGCAATTTTTAGCAGCAGCTATGGCAGCAACCGAGGACCCACTGTGAGCGAGCAAAAACCTTCTTTAAGTTACAAAGATGCCGGCGTTGATATCGATGCGGGTAACGCTTTAGTGGAGCGTATTAAAGGCGTGACCAAGCGCACCAAGCGCCCAGAAGTGATGGGCAACATTGGTGGTTTTGGTGCGCTCTGCGAGTTACCGAGCAAGTACAAACACCCTGTGTTAGTGTCGGGCACCGATGGCGTTGGTACCAAACTGCGCTTAGCGATTGATTTAGCCAAGCATGACAGTGTCGGTATCGACTTGGTTGCCATGTGCGTCAACGACCTCATTGTGCAAGGTGCTGAGCCACTGTTTTTCCTTGATTACTACGCCACTGGCAAATTAGATGTGGATGTTGCCGCCGATGTCGTCACCGGTATTGGTGAGGGTTGTGTACAAGCCGGTTGCTCACTGATTGGTGGTGAAACCGCTGAAATGCCTGGCATGTACGAGCACGGCGATTACGATATTGCCGGCTTCTGCGTAGGTGTGGTCGAGAAAGAACGCATTATCGATGGCAGCAAAGTCGCTCCAGGTGATGCCTTGATTGCCCTGGCCTCGTCCGGCCCGCATTCAAACGGCTACTCGCTGATCCGTAAAATTATTGAAGTAAGCGGCGCTGATGTGCGCACCGAAGTACTCGGTGACAAAGCGCTTGCCGAACATCTGATGGCCCCGACCCGTATTTATGTGAAGTCGGTACTGGCCATGTTAGAGCGCTGCGAAGCGCATGCTATTTCGCACATCACCGGTGGCGGCTTCTGGGAAAATATCCCACGGGTCTTACCAGAAGGCACCAAAGCGGTGATCGATGGCGATAGTTGGCAGTGGCCGGCTATTTTCAACTGGTTGCAGCAACAAGGTAATGTCACCACGCGTGAAATGTATCGCACCTTCAACTGTGGCGTTGGGTTGATTATTGCCCTGCCGGGTGCGCAGGTTGACGAAGCATTGAGCATTTTACAACAGCACGGCGAGCAAGCATGGGTAATTGGCCACGTTGCAGCTCGTGGCGAGACTGATGCGCGAGTCGAAATCAGCGCATGAGCCACAAGCGTATTGTCATTCTAATCAGTGGTTCTGGCAGTAACATGCAAACCATTGTGGCTGCCAGCCATGCCGGAAAGATTGCCGGTGAGGTAGTTGCGGTTATAAGCAACAAGGCTTCTGCTGCAGGGCTTGGCAAGGCGCAAGCGGCTGGTATTGCCACCGCAGTGCTAGCTCATGGCGATTTTGCCAGCCGCGAAGATTACGATGCGGCGTTGTTGCAGCTGGTCGATAGCTTTCACCCCGATGTGGTGGTATTGGCTGGCTTTATGCGTATTCTTACCTCCGCATTTACCCAGCATTACCACGGTCGTATGCTCAATATCCATCCGTCGCTATTACCCAAATATAAGGGCGTAGACACTCACAATCGCGCCCTGGCGGCAGGCGATAGTGAGCATGGCGTGAGTGTGCATTTCGTCACCGAAGAACTCGATGGCGGCCCGGTTATTTTACAGGCCAAAGTACCGGTGTTTGCCGAGGACACCGCCGCTGACTTGCAAGCACGGGTGCAGGTACAAGAGCACGGTATTTATCCATTAGTGGTGCATTGGTTGTGTAGCGGCCGCTTGCGCTTAACCGCTGCTGGCGCTGAACTCGACGGTGAACTGCTGGGCCCACAAGGTTATGCCGCCGACTAGTAAAACCGGCGGCTTATTGACTGGTCTGCAGTTTACGTAGCACCAAGGTTGCCACTTCATCACCCTCTTCACGTTGCTGCATTTTCACCAGCACATTGTTTAGTTCTGGAGCAAACCAATAATAGGTTTCACGGTCGCTGTGTTCGCGAATACGCGCTACTTTGGTGGCACTTACCTCGCCGTAAGGCAATTGTAGCGTTTCAATGGCACCACGTTGATAAACCTGCTGATCGGTTTCGCCTTTTTCATCCACCAAGGTGTAACGAAATTCGC
>CAYXGO010000132.1:0-4597 GCA_964464575.1 uncultured Pseudomonas sp.
GTAATTCAGCGAGTTGCCTTCGGAAATATATCCTGAAAACCAAAGAAAATAAGCGAACCCTGCGGCAGATACCATGCCGAGAAACCAGGGTGCTATTTTGCCTGCTTTACTGATGAGGTATGGAGACAAAAAGGCGGCAAACAGTAAAATGATGAGATAAGTTAGGATACCGTTCATAATCAGCTTACATCAGTATATTCTTTACCACCACCTTTGTCGGTTGTGCATGTAATTATGCATTAATTGAAGCAAGTTCTTCACATACCTCTGCACATTTTTTACAAGCTTCTGCACATTCCTTACAACTAGCGTGGTGCGAAGCATGCTTGGCACATTCTTCCGAACAGGCATTACAAATTTCAGCACACAAAGCGTGTAGTTCCTTTCCATACATTGAACCTCGCGCATCAAATCTCGCACATAATACGCATATATCAGCACAATCACGGCACAAGGAAATACACTCTTGATGATTGGATTTGATACAATCTGTGATACACTTTTCGCATGTTACCACGCAGGCTAAACAAGCGTCAATACAATTTTCTAAATTTCTCATTTTATTTTGAATTTATATGTATATAGTTTTCACAAAAATCCAAGGTAAGCTTATTTGGAAGGATTGGGATTATAATTATCTGTGAATATGTTACATATATCCCACATTTTTATCTCCAAAAAGTAAAGTCAAAGGTTAAAAGTAAAACAAAAAACTAGTGGCTTTCTGAGCTGGCCATACTCAAGTAAACAATGGTCAGCATCATGAATACGAACGCCTGCAGCACGATAACGAGGATGTGAAACACCGCCCAGACAAAGTGCAATGGTAACTGCATTAAGCCGATAGCACCGATCAAGATAAAGATCAGCTCACCAGCATAGAGGTTACCGAACAGTCGCAAGGCCAGCGAGAACGGCTTGGCGACCAACGCGATCAGCTCCAACAATAAGTTGAAAGGGATCAGCAGTATTTGTACGAATAAGTTACTTGAGCTAAATGGGTGCAAGGTCAGCTCTTTGATGAAGCCCACGACACCTTTCATGCGAATGTTGTATCCAATCATCAACATAAACACGCCGATAGCGAGTGCTGCGGTCATGTTGATGTCGGTAGTTGGTACAATTTTCATGTACACATCGTGTGAGTTCATATCAAAGAAAGTTGCGCCTACCCAGCCTGCAAATGCCGGTAAGAAGTCAACCGGGATCAAGTCCATCAAGTTCATCAGGAACACCCAGACGAAGATGGTTAAAGCCAGTGGGGCAATCAGTTTGCTCTTACCGTGGAAGGTATCGCGCACGTTGCCGGCCACGAATTCCACGATCATTTCGATAAAGCATTGAAGTTTTCCTGGCACACCGACCGTGGCTTTTTTCGCCGCGTTACGGAAAATCATCAGGAAAATAATACCTAAGCCGATCGACCAGGCGAGGGTGTCAATGTGCCATGTCCAGAACCCGGCCTCACTACACGCTTTGTTGAAGGCAATACCGGCTTCGGTATTACACATCTTGGCGTTAGTTAGGTGGTGCTGAATATGACTTTGGAGCGTTAACTCTTCTGCAGCCATTGTAAGTCCCACAATTTTAAGTTGATTTTAAAAGTAAAATTGGTGCCAGCCACTGCACGATAATGGTTGCTATGTAGCCGCTACAAACCGCTACCAGCGGGAGCTCTGCTACTAACAACACGGTTATCAGCAACACCACAGTGAGGCTAATTTTCAGCGCTTCACCGGCAAAAAAGTTCGCAACCACTTGTTGCGCTGCTCGCGCGCCGCCGTGGGCAAAAGCGCGCCAAGCAAAGAGTGCGGTAGGAATAAAAACGGCGAACCCTCCCGCTACCACACCCCAAAAATATAAGTAGCCATTGTACGGCTGCACCAGCGAAAACACACAAGCGAGCAAAAATATAGTGCCTGCTTGGGCGCGCAATAATCGCGCTGCTAGTTGTTTTCCATGCCCTGTTAGAGCCTGTTTATGTGCGTTGTTTTTCACGTCAGCCAAGGGCTTCATACCTCGTCAAAAAGCCCGCGATAGTATAAAGATTTGCGCTTTAAATGCAAACAAATCGGTAACATTAGCCGTCGTCAGCTATGCCTAAATGCGCCAAAATACCATCGAGCTCATCTAAGCTACTGTAATTTATCACCAGTTTCCCTTTGCCTTTGCGGTTGTGGTTGATCGCCACAGCAGCACTAAAACGTTCGGTCAAACGCTGTTCTAAACGCTTGATATCGGCATCAGGACTGGCTTTTGCTGGTGCCTGCTTCGGCGGTTCTAAGGCCAACCGCACCAACTTGTCGGCTTCTCTTACGGTCAACGCTTTGGCGGCGATCACTCGTGCCACGTCAGCTTGCTGCTCGCCTTCAAGGGCCAGCAACAATTTGGCATGACCTAACTCAATATCACCGCGCTCTAATAGCGTTTTGGTTTCCGCCATCAGGTTATTCAGGCGCAACAAGTTGGTGACTGTGGCGCGCGATTTACCCACCGCATCAGCAACTTCTTGGTGGGTTAATTTGAACTCGGTTAACAACCGCTGCAGGGCTACGGCTTCTTCCATGGCATTGAGATCTTCACGCTGAATATTCTCAATTAAGGCCATGGCAATGGCTGCGTCATCGGCTACACTTTTAACTAAGCAGGGTACTTCAGCTAAGCGCGCCAGTTGTGCTGCTCGCCAGCGCCGTTCACCAGCAATGATTTCATAGCGCTGTTCAGCCACAGCACGCACCACAATAGGCTGGATGATTCCTTGCGCTTTAATCGATGCGGCTAAATCTTCGAGCGCTTCTGGCGCCATGTCTTTGCGTGGTTGATAGCGCCCTGGCTGTAACCATTCAATGGGTAGTTTTTGTAATTCGCTGGTGGCTAGCTCAATGTCAGGTACTTGGCTATCGTGCTCACGTTGCTTATGGCTGTTGGTGAGCAAGGCCTCTAAGCCGCGCCCTAATCCACGTTTTTTGGCTGTCATGACGATGCTTGTCCTTCTGCTTTAGCCGCTGCTTCGGCTTTTTTTTGTTGTTCAGCCCGGCGAATCAATTCACCGGCCAGCGCTAAGTAGGCTTTAGCACCTGACGATGCCTTATCGTAATACATGGCTGGGGTACCAAAGCTTGGCGCTTCAGCAAGGCGCACATTTCGTGGGATCACGGTGCGATACACTTTGTCACCAAAGTGCGCCTTCAATTGTTCAGATACATCATTAGCCAGGCGATTTCGCGGGTCATACATGGTGCGTAAAATACCTTCAATGGTTAGCCGCGGGTTGACCGCTTCGGCTAAACGCTCAATGGTGTCCATTAATGCGGTTAAGCCTTCAAGCGCGAAGTACTCGCACTGCATAGGGACTAACACCGAATCGGCAGCAGCCATAGCGTTGACGGTGAGCATACTTAATGACGGTGGGCAATCAATGAAGATGTAATCGTAGTTGTTCACAACCGACTGCAAGGCCTGCGCTAAGCGTTGCTCGCGGGCGAATTCTTCCATCAGCTTGATATCAGCAGCGGTGGTGTCGCCATTGGCGGCAATCAAATGATATTTACCGGTGGTTTCGGTAATGATGACGTCGGTGATGGGTTTTTTCTCAACTAACAGCTCATAGGCTGTATTTTCCACCTCGTATTTATCGACGCCACTGCCCATGGTGGCATTGCCTTGCGGATCAAGGTCGATCAGCAACACTTTACGTCGTGTTGCTGCCATCGACGCAGCTAAATTCACTGCAGTGGTGGTTTTACCCACACCACCTTTTTGATTCGCAATTGCAATGATTCGTCCCATGCGGCCTTAACCTCTAGTTTTTATTATCACCAAATGGCGTTCGCCATCGGCTTCAGGTACCTGCAATTTGATCACGTCGTGCACTTGGTAAGCGCCATCTAGGCTGGCTAATTCGTTGCTGGGGTATTGCCCCTTTAAGGCATAAAACTGGCCATTGGCGTTTGGTAAGTGCTGACACCAACTGAGCATATCATTTAACGAGGCAAAGGCTCTACTTATCACCCCATCAAATTGTTGCTCGGGTTGGTAATCCTCAACGCGGCTCTGCACTGCGGTAACATTTTTAATGTTTAACAGGTGACAGACTTGGCGAATAAAACGGATACGCTTGCCCAAACTATCCAGCAACACAAACTGCAAATCAGGCCGTGCAATGGCGAGTGGTAAACCAGGCAGACCGGGGCCAGTACCCACATCAATAAAGCGCTGACCATGTAAATGCGGTAATACCACTAAACTATCGACAATGTGTCGGCTCAGCATTTGCAGCGGGTCACGCACCGAGGTTAAATTATAAGCCTTATTCCATTTATGCAGTTGCTCAACCAAGGCCACTTGCTGGGCTAGTTGGGTGGGCGTTAGGTCAATGCCAGCTTGCTTTAGCAGCTGTTGTAAACGGTGTTGCATAGCGCGTTAAATCCTATTGATTAAGCGCTTTTGCGCAATAAGCCTTGTTTCTTTAAGTGTACCAACAGCATTGAGATAGCCGCTGGCGTGATACCTGAAATACGTGCAGCTTTACCAATAGTTTCGGGTTGATGCTGATTCAACTTTGCTACGACTTCATTGGACAAACCTTTGATGGTTT
>CAYXGO010000133.1:0-4584 GCA_964464575.1 uncultured Pseudomonas sp.
CCCGCTCTTCACCGAGAATACGGTTGATCAGGGTGGATTTACCCACGTTGGGGCGGCCGACAATGGCTAATTTTAACGGTAGCGACGAATAGTCGATTTCGTCGTGTTTTAAGTCAGGCGATAGCTCCCGTGCCAACGGCACTTCAAACACTGGTTCGCCGTCAATATCCAGCACTTGGTTGCCGTCTTCATCGAGCACCGGAATGCCTTCAGTAGCAGCAGCGGACACCCGAATTTCAGGGTAATCGGCTACCAACGGGTCAAAGCAGTTTTGCAGTAATTGCTCCACGCCGCGGCCCTGCGAGGCAGAGATGCCATGCACATCGCCTAAGCCCAACTCAAAAAAGTCAGCGCGGGCGGCGTTGCCGTCAATGCCGTCGAGTTTGTTCGCCACCACATAGGCTTTTTTACCGTTGCGGCGCAGATGAGCAGCAATGCCGAGGTCAGCGGCGGTCAAGCCAGCGCGGCCATCGACCATGAACAGCACTACATCGGCTTCGTCAATAGCGCGCAGCGATTGTGAAGCCATAGAGGCGTCGATGCCTTCTTCATCACCATGCACACCGGCGGTGTCAATGACGATGAATTGATAGCCATCGTAGTTGGCGCGACCGTATTTACGGTCGCGAGTTAAACCAGGAAAGTCTGCTACCAGTGCGTCCCGAGTACGGGTAAGCCGATTAAACAGGGTAGATTTGCCCACATTCGGGCGGCCAACCAAGGCCACAACAGGTAACATACTAAATTACATCCTTACCGCGAGTAACGTGCCGTCGCGTGTTTGTACATACATGGTATCGCCAGCCACAACGGGCGCTGCATAGACATCATCGTCAACATCAAGGCGCCCGCTCATGGTGCCATTGGCGATATTCATAAAATGCAGATAACCGTATTCGTCACCGACCACCACATGACCATTAAACACCGCTGGTGCGGTAATGCGACGACCGGTTAAATCGTTGTTCGACCATTGCTCAATACCGCCGTTCAGCTCCAGGCCAAATACGCTATCGCTGGCATCCGCCAGGAAAATGCGCCCACTGGCAATGGCGATATCTTGATACGACGAATACTCACGTGCCCACACAACGCGGCCACTGCTCAATTCCACTGCGGACAGCTGGCCATTGAAGGCGATGCTATAGACCAAGTTGCCGAGTACAATTGGGGTTGAATCCGAATCACTCAGGCGCTCCAACTCAGTAGCGCCTTTTGGCGCAGCTAAGCGCGCTTCCCAGGCTTGCAGACCGTTATCCAGCACAGCTACGGTCAACTTGCCGTTACCGGTACCAAATAACGCACCACCGTTAGCAATCGTTGGCGCTGAGGTGCCGCGCAGGCTCAGTGCTGGCACTTCAGTGGCGACTACCCATAGCTGCTCGCCGTCGCTCTCGTTAAAACCAATCACGTCGCCGGCGGCGGTTTTGATCACCACTTTGCCGTCGCCCATGGCAGGCTTAGCTAAAATTTCACCGCGTACGCTGGTGGACCAGACTAAACTGCCATCGGCCACGTTCAGCATAAACAAAAAGCCACGCTCAGTGCCGAACACCACGTGATTGGCGTTGCTGGTTAAGCCGCCGCTGATACGCAAGCTTTCGCTGCCGAGGCCGCACCAACCTAGCTCTTTGCCTACCAGTTCCCGCACGTCCACTTGCCAGACCGGTGCGCCAGTTGCCCGATTGAAGGCTTTGACTAAGCCATCACGGTCAGCGGCAAGCACTAAATCGCCGCTGACGGTTGGCCGCAAGCGCGAAAAATGGCGGTCAATACCATTACCAACGTCAGCTTCCCAAACCACCTGAGGGCTAATAGTGGCGTTAAACTCGCTGAGTTCCTTCACCACCACCTCATCGTCGCTACCAAATAGTGAGCAGCCAGTCAGCAGCAGCGCTGCTATACCCAGCGCCGAGGCGCGCAGTTGCTGCGATCCAGTAAAATAACTCATGATTCCGCCGGGATGCTTTTCAGCTTGATTTCAGCCACACCGCCGCCTTGCTCATTGGCATCGATAGCAGCCTGGTACGCCGCACGGGCGCCAGCGTTGTCGCCTTTGGCTAACAAGATGTCACCACGCAGCTCAAGTACCGCGGCTTTAAAGCCAGCCGTTGCATCGGTGGTGCTAATGGCCGCTAAAGCTGAATCGTATTGGCCTTGGGCATTGAGGACTCGCGCTTGACGCACATCGGCTACCGCTTTCAAGGCGCCTTTAGCGTTATCGCGTACACTTTGTAAGGCGCTCACGGCAGTGGCTAAATCGCCCGCTTCAACGGCTTTGCGCGCCAGCTCTAAGGCCGCTAAATGGGCATAGGTGTTGCTGCTGTTGGCTTGCAAAAACGCCTGCGCATCGGTGGTTGCGGTTTCGGCATCGCTGGCCATAGCCGTCATCACCGTTTCAAACTGCTCAGATAGCGCTTCTTTTTCCGCCATGACTTTGGCGTCGTAGTAGCGCCAGCCATAGAAAATAGCGAAACCAATGACTAAACCGGCGATGATGCCTTTGCCGTGTTCATTCCAAAACTCTTTGATCCGTTCGACTTGTTGATCTTCGGTTTCCACGCCCGTTCCTCTTATAAATAGCTTGTTAATTGGTTGATATCGTTCAATTCTACTGGCGCCAGCTCACGCTCACGCAAGTGTTTCAATTCAAAGCGCAGCCCTTGCTCATCGGCAAAAATCACCAGCGCCCGAGTGGCGCCAGATTTATCGGCTTTTTGTAATTTCTTCTTCAAGGCTTGGCTGCCGCTATGATTTTGCACGCTCAGCCAAGGTGCTAAGTCTCGAATTTGTTCGGCAACACTCAGGGCCAGAAGTTCCGCCTGCTCATCGGCGCCCAACACGTATAAATCGAGGCTGGCGGCGGCTGGCAACTGCTCTAATGCTTCCAGCAACAGCACGATGCGCTCCATGCCCATGGCAAAGCCTACCGCAGCAGTCGGCTTGCCACCTAACTGCTCGACCAAGCCATCGTAGCGGCCACCGGCCAATACCGTGCCCTGTGCGCCTAAATCGGTGGTCACCCACTCAAATACCGTGCGGTTGTAATAATCGAGGCCACGCACCAAGCGCTCATTCAGCACATAACGCACGCCAGCATGGTCTAAACGCTGGGTTAACCCGCTGAAATGCTCGCGCGAGGCGTCATCCCAGTAGTCGCTCAGTTTTGGCGCGTCAGCCAGTAACGCTTGGGTTTGCGGTGATTTTGAATCCAGTACTCTTAGCACGTTGGTGTCGAGGCGACGCTTGGAGTCTTCATCGAGCGCTTCTTCGTGGCTACGTAAAAACTCACGCAAGGCGGCACGATACGCTGCCCGCGCTTCGTTCGACGCCAACGAGTTCAATTGCAACTCAACGTGCTGGCCTAAGCCAAGTTCATTGAGCAAGCGCGCGGAAAACAGAATCACTTCAGCGTCAATGTCCGGCCCTTCCATACCAAAAGCTTCCAGGCCAAATTGGTGGAACTGGCGATAGCGGCCTTTTTGCGGGCGCTCATGGCGGAACATCGGGCCCATATACCACAAGCGCTGGGTTTGGTTATACAGCAAGCCATGCTCATTGCCGGCGCGTACGCACACCGCAGTACCCTCAGGGCGCAAGGTCAGGCTGTCACCGTTGCGGTCATCGAAGGTATACATTTCTTTTTCAACGATATCGGTGACTTCACCAATAGAGCGCTTAAACAGCTCGGTGCTTTCTACCACCGGCATGCGGATCTCTTGGTAGGTGTAGGCCGCTGCTAGTTGGCGCAGAATGCCTTCAACGTACTGCCATGCTGGCGTTTGGTGGGGCAGAATGTCGTTCATGCCCCGAATTGCTTGAATGGTTTTCGCCACGATAATGTCTGTCTTTGCTGATAAGTTAACGACCGCGGTCGCAAAAAATGGCGCCTAGTATAGCGCAGCTTTAGCTTGTCTTCACTGGAATCTGTTCGGCTTCTAAACGTTTTATCTTGGCGCGAATTTGCGCTTCGAGCTGATTGACGATATCGCCATTATCGATACGCAGTTTCTGCCGTTGTCCGTCGAGGTAAAAGCCGCTCATTTTCGCCGCGCCGGCTAAGCCAACGTGCGAGATCAGCGCTTCACCTGGGCCATTGACCACACAACCAATAATCGATACATCCAGCGCGGTGGTGACGTCTTCCAGCCGTTGTTCGAGCGCATTCACTGTGGCAATCACGTCAAATTCTTGCCGCGAGCAACTGGGGCAGGCAATAAAGTTAATGCCACGGCTGCGGATCTTCAGCGCTTTGAGTATATCAAAGCCGACTTTAACTTCTTCTACTGGGTTGGCCGCCAAGCTAATACGAATGGTGTCGCCAATGCCCTCGCTCAGCAACATGCCAAGGCCAATGGCGCTTTTTACTGAGCCACTGCGCAGGCCACCGGCTTCGGTGATGCCCAAATGCAGCGGCTGACTGATTTGCTTAGCCAGTAAGCGGTAGGCATCTACCGCCAAGAACACGTCGGAGGCCTTCACACTGACTTTGAAGTTTTGGAAATCCAGCCGGTCCAGAATATCAACATGACGCATGGCCGATTCCACCAACGCCGCACCGGTGGGCTCACCGTATTTTTCTTG
>CAYXGO010000134.1:0-4552 GCA_964464575.1 uncultured Pseudomonas sp.
ATGTTCTGCCGGCGGCTGACGATCGTCTGCGCACTGCCGATCACGTCGGCCGCCAGCCCCTTGAGCCCGCGCCACAAGCACTTTTTGCGCCACTCAGCGCGGCCTTACCACCGTTACATTGGCAGCCCGAAATTCAGCGCCAACGCTGGCAAAAGCTTGCCATTAATTGTCTCATCAACCCGTTCACGGTGATCCATAACTGTCTGAATGGTGAGTTGCTCGGCTTAGGTTTAGAGGCAGAAATGCTGCAATTGGCCGGTGAAATTAGTGCTCTGGCAGGTCGACTTGATGGTATTGATTTACTCCCCGAACAATTAGTCACCTCAGCGTTAGCGGTGGCGCGTCGCACAGCCGCCAATCGCTCGTCGATGTTGAGTGATGTGCGCGCCGGCAGACACACAGAAATTGACTTTTTGAATGGCTTTGTGGCGCGTCAAAGCGCCCAACTCGGGTTGACTGCCAGCGCCAATCAACGGCTCTGGCAGCAACTTAGCTAAGCCAGCTTAACGCTCGTCTGATTGTTGCGGGTCTTCAATAAAGTCGACCACTTCTAAGCCGAAACCAGACAGTGCCGAATAACGTTTTGGTGAGCTCATCAAGCGCATTTCATGAACGCCTAAATCAGCCAAAATTTGTGAACCAATACCAACGTTACGAGACGCATTCGATGCCGCCGCAGTGGGCTTGCTCTCGCCGCGATCTTGCTCGGCAAAATTACTAACTAATTCTAAAATGTCAGCCGGGCTTTGCTGCCTCCCAATCACCACCAATACGCCACCATGAGTGCCGATGTAGCTCATCGCATGCGGCAGCGGCCAGCTGCGCTTGGCGGCACGGTCAGTGGCAAACAAGTCGTTAAAGGTATCTTGCAAATGCACCCGCACGTTAACCGTTTGACCATCCTCAATAGGCCCATTCACCAGCGCGTAATGCACTTGCTTATCGATGGTGTCTTGGTAGGTATATAACTCGAAATTGCCATAAGCCGTTGGCAACTGACAATGGCCGCGCTGCACCACGGTTTTCTCTTTGAGTGAGCGATACTCAATCAGATCAGCAATAGTGCCAATTTTCAGGTCATGTTCAGCAGCAAATTTCTCTAAGTCTGGACGCCGCGCCATGCTGCCGTCTTCGTTGAGTATTTCGACAATCACCGCCGCTGGTTCATAGCCCGCCAAACGCGCTAAATCACAGCCTGCTTCGGTATGCCCAGCACGGTTAAGTACCCCACCCGGTTTAGCTTTCAGCGGAAAAATATGACCCGGCATGACTAAATCGCTGGGTTTGGCATCGGCAGCTACAGCCACCTGTACAGTACGCGCTCGGTCAGCCGCAGAAATACCCGTGGTGACGCCAGTGGCCGCCTCAATAGATACGGTGAAATTGGTCGCGTAAGGTGACGAATTTTGATCCACCATCAGCGGCAGGCGTAATTGTGCGCAACGCTCTTCGGTCAAGGTTAAGCAAATCAAACCGCGTCCATAACGTGCCATAAAATTTATTGCCGCCGGAGTGACACATTCTGCGGCCATAATCAGATCGCCCTCATTTTCGCGATCTTCATCGTCCATCAGAATGACCATCTTACCCTGACGAATGTCCTCGATAATCTCGGCTGCACTGTGCAAAGTAGTCACGACCTAAGGCTCCTATTGCAGTTTACGGCTGGTTCACAATAGTGGGATAATCAATCACAGCGGTCAGACGAATATCCTCGCCTAATTGCTCCACTTCAGTAAAGCGTAGCTGCGTTGCTTGGTTTAGCTCAGTCAGCGCCGGTAACGCCAATAATGGCTGCGCCTGCGCTCCTAATAGTTTTGGTGCCAAATAAACGATCAATTCGTCGGCTAATTGCTGCTGAATTAATTGACCCGCTAGCGTGGCACCGCACTCTGTCCATACCGTGTTGATCTGTTCATGGACCGCTAAATAGGTCATTAATTGGGTCAAATCAAGTCTATCGTTGGCTTCTGCTAGAGTTATCCATCGCACATGCGCCGGCCATTGCTGCACCGTAACGTGGGCTTGCTCACCGTACACCAGTAGTATGGGGCCACCTGGCGCCCGAACCAAGGCGCTATCTGGGGTCAATTGCGCGCGGCGGTCCAGAATAACTCGCAAAGGTTGCGGTAATGGTTCGTCAGGGCTTTCAAAGCGGACATTTAATTGAGCATTGTCTCGTAGTACGGTTTGCACGGTGGACAAAACCGCCTGGCTAGCGGCGCGATGTTGATGCACATTGGCGCGCGCTGCGGCACCGGTGATCCACTTGCTGGCACCATTCGCCAAGGCGGTGCCGCCATCTAGACTAGCGGCTAATTTGACTTGCAGATACGGCCGATTTCGCCGCATACGGCTGACAAACCCACGATTGAGCTGTTCGGCCTCAGCTGCCATAAGCCCAACTTCCACCTCAATACCTGCAGCTCGTAAGCGCGCTATACCGCTCCCAGCAACTATTGGATTAGGGTCTTGCATAGCCACCACCACTTTACCAACACCGGCTTCAATCAGCGCATTGGCACAAGGTGGCGTGCGACCAAAATGACTACAAGGTTCGAGGGTAACGTACGCAGTGGCGCCCTGAGCTTTGCTAGCGGCCTGTTGTAAGGCAAATACTTCGGCATGATGGCCACCCGGGCGTCGATGCCAGCCTTCGCCAATCACCTGCTGCTGTTTGACAATCACGCAGCCGACCATCGGATTAGGTGCCGCACTAAAACGTGCCTGAGCGGCAAGCTGCAAGGCACGCCTCATGTAGGCATGATCGCTATTCATCATTGCGGCTAGTCATTGAGGCGGGCAATTTCTTCACCAAATTCACGAATATCGGTAAATGCACGATACACCGAGGCAAAGCGAATGTAGGCGACTTTATCTAAACTCTTCAACTGCTCCATCACCAACCCACCAATAAATTGGCTGGTCACTTCACGCTCACCGGTGGCCCGCAGCGACGCTTTGACTTGGTTAATGGCTTGTTCAATGGCCTCAATACCCACCGGCCGTTTTTCTAGGGCGCGGAGTAAGCCGTTGCGTAACTTATCTTCATTAAATGGCTCACGGGTGCCGTCCGATTTAATCACCCGTGGCATAATCAGCTCCGCCATTTCAAAGGTGGTAAAGCGCTCACCGCAATCGGCGCATTCACGCCGCCGCCGCACCGATGCGCCATCCGCCACCAAACGCGAATCGATCACTTTGGTATCTTGTGCTTCACAAAACGGACAATGCATCGCTGCCTCCTAAACCGCTTAACCGTAAACCGGGAACCGCTTACACAGCGCTTTCACCTGCTCACGTACTTGGGCTTCAACCGCCTCGTTACCAAGGTTGTCTAACACGTCACAGATCCAGTTCGCTACTTGCTCTGCTTCCGCTACTTTAAAGCCACGACGGGTAATGGCCGGGGTGCCTAGGCGTAATCCAGAGGTAACGAATGGCGAGCGCGGATCATTTGGTACCGAGTTCTTATTGACGGTGATAAAAGCACGGCCTAGGGCCGCATCCGCATCTTTACCGGTAATATCTTTATCAATCAAATCGACTAAGAATAGGTGGTTTTTAGTGCCGCCCGAAACAATCTTGTAGCCGCGTGACTGCATCACCCGCACCATGGCATTGGCGTTATCCAGTACTTGTTGTTGATAGGCTTTAAATTCTGGCTCCATGGCTTCTTTGAATGCCACGGCCTTAGCTGCGATCACGTGCATTAACGGACCGCCTTGGCTACCTGGGAATACCCCACCGTTAAGTTTTTTATGCAGTGCTTCGTCATCTTTACCGGACAAAATCAAGCCACTACGCGGGCCGGCTAGCGTTTTATGGGTGGTGGTAGTGACTACATCGGCAAAGGGTACTGGGTTTGGATACAAGCCAGCCGCCACTAAACCAGCCACGTGCGCCATATCGACTAACAAGTAAGCACCCACGGCATCAGCAATTTCGCGGAACTTAGCCCAATCAACAATACCAGAATAAGCAGAGAAACCAGCAACAATCATTTTTGGCTTGTGTTCATGGGCTAAACGCGCCACTTCAGCATAGTCAATTTCACCGGTGCTCTCATCCAATCCATATTGAATGGGGTTGTAGTTTTTACCGGAGAAGTTCACGCTGGAACCGTGGGTTAAGTGACCACCATGGGCTAAACTCATGCCCAGCACCGTATCGCCATGATTCAGTAACGCTAAAAATACCGCCGCATTGGCTTGTGAACCAGCGTGAGGTTGCACGTTGGCGTATTTGGCGCCGAACAGTTGCTTGGCTCGCTCAATGGCAAGGTCTTCAACTTTATCAACGTACTCGCAACCGCCATAATAACGTTTGTGTGGATACCCTTCAGCGTACTTATTTGTAAGCTGTGACCCTTGCGCCTGCAATACCCGCGGACTGGTATAGTTTTCTGAAGCAATCAGCTCAATATGCTCTTCTTGGCGCTGTACTTCGTCTTGCATGGCTTGCCATAAATCCGCATCGTAATCAGCAATGGTCATATCACGTTTCAACATCAGGGTTCCTCCACAAAATTGTGCGGCTAGTTTACCAATAT
>CAYXGO010000135.1:0-4546 GCA_964464575.1 uncultured Pseudomonas sp.
GTTACCCGGCTGCGCGGAAAATCACGCAGTGGAAACTGTTCGCCTAACAACACCTTGGTGAGCACGCCAGTGGTCAGATTGAGTTGCTGGGCATCGCGCATATCAGTCATAGCGGAACTGATCAGCTCCAACCCATAACCAAAACGATGACGCATATCGGCCAGTTCGGTTCCCAATTCCAAGTCAAAACCGATGCCAGTATCAATTTGGGTAAACTCAAAGTCACGTTCAATGAACAGTGGCTGCGGCAAGATACCGCGGGTTTCATCGGTGTTCTGCTGTACCTGACTGCGCTGATGAAACAGCCGCCATACCGCCCGATCAAAATAGTCAGTGGCATACAGCTGCTGATCGATCAATAACCGCCATTGTTGCCGCGCGTCGTCGGCCAGCAATTCGGTGGTACTGGCTTGGCGACCACTGCCAATGCTGGAACGAATATCGGTATCGCGCGATTCATTCATGGCATCGAGAGTGAATTGCCAGCGCCCGCCTTGGGTGTCTAACCCTGCGCGCAGCAACATGGCTTGTTGGCGCATATGCTGCGGATCTTCGGCAATACCTTCACGATCAGCCACATTGAGTTGCTGCCCGTACTGCGCGGCGCCGGCGATCAACAGGCTGGTATCGCCATCACGATAGGCCTGTGCGACGAGCCCTTTGACGCGATTTTTGTCGCTGTTGTAGCCGAGCTGAATACGGCTACCGGAATCATTGTCGTACAGCACATCATCGGCGGTCAGAAGCTGCACTGCAACCACCCCGCCTAAAGCTTTACTACCATATAAGGTGGATGCTGGACCGCGCAGAATTTCAACCCGCCCGGCCAATCCAAGTTCTAACAAACCGCGGCCGGTATCAGCAAAAGCGCCCACCGCGAAGCGGTCGGCAACCGGCACTTGGTCAATTACGACCGTGGTGCGATTGCCTCCAATACCACGAATACGAAACCCGCTATCACCAAACCTGCTACTACTGTCATCGATTTCTACTCCTGCCTGATAGCGCACTAAGTCGCTGGCATTGAAGACCATATTACGCTGCATCTGCTCGTCACTGATTACCGTGACCGTGCCCGCTACTTCGGATAATTGCCGTGGCTGCCGGTGAGCAACCACGGTAATCACTTCAACAGCTTCTTGGCTCTGTTGTTGCTCGGTTTGCACTTGCTGTGCAAAGGCGGGCATTGGTAACCACTGAACTCCTACAAATACGCCGGTTAGAGCAACCGCCAGAGCTTTTTGCTTCATGCTTAGTACACCTCATTCCGTGTGTTGTAGTTGTTAAACTTGCCGGTTGGAGTGACCATTTTCGGTCCTTTAATCACGTGCTTAAGAGTGCGTGTTTTGTCGTCGACGATAACAATGGCTGACTCTTCTTTCATGCCGCTCCACACTGAGAACCAGACTTCGTCACCGGCCATATTGTATTCCGGCTGTACAATACGTTTCGGGCCTGGGCCCAAATCAGCCCACTCAGCGATTGGCAGCGTGACATAGCCAGCGCCTAAGTTGTTGATGTCGAATACCGCAACCGATTGCGACACACTGCTATCAGGATTCAGCGGCGTATCCACCCATAAGTTGGTTGATTTCGGATGAGTCTTGATAAATAACGAGCCACCACCCTGACCTTCTAACACCCGTACCACTTTAAAGGCCTGATCTTTGAAATTATCCGGATCCGTACCAATTAAGGTAATGTCGGCATTACCTAGGGCACTGGTTGCCCATACTGGACCAAACTCTGGGTCAATAAAGTTAGCGCCACGGCCTGGGTGCGGAATCCGCTTAACTGGAATCAGAGCTTCTAATTCGCGGTCTAAGGCGTCCACTACGGCTATGGTATCGTTCTCATTGGCTGCAGTCATAAAGTAGCGTCCTGAGCGATCCCAGCCGCCATCGTGCAAGAATGGCGCTGCATCAATGGTGGTAACTTGTAAGTTATCAATGTCAGAGTAATCAACCAGCTTGATTTGCCCAGTTTCTTTCACGTTGACGATAAACTCGGGGTGCTTATGTGAACCAACAATCGCAGCTACCCGTGGTTCTGGATGATACTCTTGGGTATCCACAGTCATACCGCGGGTTGAGACGATTTTGTGTGGCTCCAGCGTCTGCCCATCCATCAGCACGTAATGCGGTGGCCAATAGGCACCAGCAATGGCGATTTTGTCTTCGTAACCTTTGTAGCGTGAGTTCTCAACCGAACGTGCTTCTAGGCCAATTTTGATTTCGGCGACCACTTGCGGTGGGTCCATAAACAAGTCGATGAGGTCAATTTTGCCGTCACGACCAATGGTGGTGAAATAACGGCCTGAGCTGGAGGCACGTGAAATATGCACGGCATAGCCTGTTTTGACGTAGTTCAGGACTTTCTTACTGTCACCATCAATGATCGCTACTTCACCAGCATCACGCAGGGTCACCGCAAACATATTGTCGACGTTGTAGTTATGCTGCGGAGCAGTGGGCCGGTCTTCTGGCTTTACATGCACAGTCCAGCTATCACGCATGTCTCTCATGCCCCACTCTGGCGGAGTCGGCGGCTCATGTTGTAAGAAGCGCGCTAGAATATCGATTTGCTGGTCATTCAGTTCGCCTGAAGTACCCCAATTTGGCATGCCACGCGGCGAACCAAAGTTAATCAGCGCCTTCAGATAATCAGTGCCCTTCTTCTGGGTGATATCGGCAGTTAATGGCAAACCAGTAGCACCTTTACGCAGCACCCCATGGCAACCCGCGCAACGTTGGAAGTAGATTTCCTGGGCAATTTTGAATTCGTCCTCAGTCATCGCTGGAGCGCCTGGGCTGACTACTTGCTTACCGCCGGTCATAGCGGTTGGTGCACCTTTATATTTCACTTCGGCAACCGTGGCATCAGAGTGTGGCTTGCCACCAGCCCGGTCTTTTAAACCAAGTTCTACCCGAACGGCTTCAACCTCATCACTGCTGATTTTACCGCCGTTATTGCCCCAGCTGTTCAATACATAGGTGCTTAAGTCAGCAATATCATCATCGCTCAAATGCTGCATCGACGGCATCACCGCATTGAATTTGTTGCCATTGACCTCAAGTGGTCCAGTCATACCTTGCAACACAGTACGCACCACATGCAGCTTGTCGGCACTAATATTGGGGTTACCCGCTAACGGAGGGAATGCACCTGGTAAACCCTTGCCAGTCGGTTGGTGACAGGCTTGGCAATTGGCCTCATAAGCCTTTTTACCATCGTCTGAAGCCAGCGCCGTTGGGCTGTTGGCAGTTAAGAAAAAAAGCCCGACTGAAGCGGCGAGCAAGGATAATTTATGCGGGAAACTGTTCGGCAACATGGTTGGTCCTCCTGTGGACATCATCAGTAAACACGATTTACTGCAACTGATTGTAAGTTTAGGAGTGAACCACGCGATGATCTATATCAAGGAATGGAGGGGGTACCTAGGAGCAGTGTAGGTACCCTTTTGGTGGGTGGCTACCCCCTGTTAGGTAGACACCTTTAAACCCCATTGTTCATAGGCCTCGCGAGCCAGTTGCTCGCGAAACTGCGGCGCCGCAATGGCGATGAGCGCGCTAGCGCGTTCATTCAAACTACGCGCCTTTAAATTGGCCACACCATATTCGGTGACAATGTAATGTACATGAGCGCGGGTGGTCACTACCCCAGAGCCGGGCGCTAGCATCGAGCTGATGCGCGACACCGTGCCGCCACAAGCCGTTGCCGGCAAAGCGATCACTGAGCGCCCGCCTTCCGACAAACTAGCACCACGGACAAAGTCCATTTGCCCGCCCACGCCCGAATAAATCTTGGTGCCTAGCGAGTCAGCGCAGACCTGACCGCTGAGGTCCACCTGCAGGGCACTGTTGATCGACATCACCTGTTTGTTCTGCCGGATCACTGCGGTATCGTTGGTATACTCAACATCCAAAAACGCTACCGTGGTGTTGTCATCAACAAAGTCATACAAAGCTTGGCTGCCCATCGCAAAGGTGGTGACAATGCGGCCGCGGTGCTTGCGTTTACGGCTATTGTTGATCACCCCACTTGCTACCAAAGGCAAAATACCGTCAGAAAACATCTCGGTATGAATACCTAAGTCGCGGTGATTCCCCAAACAGGCCAGTGTCGCGTTGGGAATTGCACCAATACCCATCTGTAAGCAATCACCATCATCAATCAGCGCGGCTACCCGTTCACCAATTTGTTGGCTGACCGGATCAAGTTCGGGCAAGCCGTGCAGCGGTAATGGCGCTGCCAATTCGAAATAGCGATCAAAGCGCGCCAGCGGCACCAACGAATCGCCATGAGTGCGCGGCATCATTGGGTTCACCCAGGCAATCACTTTACGCGCTACTTGTAATGCTGCGCGGGTCGCCTCCACCGAAATACCCAAACTACAATTACCGTGCGCATCGGGCGGGGATACCTGGATCAACACCGCATCTAGCAGTTGCTCACCGGAACGAAAAAGCTTGGGAATTTCTGACAAAAATATCGGTACGTAATCGGCCAAGCCCTGTTGCACCGCTGCGCGGGTTGAGGCGCCCAC
>CAYXGO010000136.1:0-4464 GCA_964464575.1 uncultured Pseudomonas sp.
GTTGGCGCAACTGGATGATAGCGAGCGGCGGCAGCAACTCGAGCAGCATGCCAGTACCTTGCAACAATGGTTGCTAGGAAAGCCCGATCTTTTGGTGAAAGGCCAAGAAATGGTCGAGATCTTGCTAGCGCTCAATCTCGATGATGAAGCGCTGCTATGTGCGCTGTATAGCCCCGCTTATGAAGCCAAGCAACTCACTGAACAACAGCTGCAGCAACAGCTACCGGCGCCAGTATTGGCGCTACTGAGCACCGTGCAGCAGATGAACACCATAGGTACCCTGCAGCATTTTCAGCATGGTAAACCCAATGCTGAGCAAGTAGACAATGTGCGCCGCATGTTATTAGCCATGGTGGCTGATGTGCGGGCGGTACTGGTGAAACTAGCCGAACGGGTGTGTTATTTGCGTCAGGTTAAAACCGCTGATGAAGAAACCCGTGTGCTGGCCGCTAAAGAATGCCAAGAGATTTATGCACCGCTGGCTAACCGCTTGGGTATTGGCCAGTTAAAGTGGGAGCTCGAAGATTTATCCTTTCGCTATTTGCACCCAATCACCTACAAGACCATTGCCAGTCAGCTGACTGAACGTCGGGTTGACCGCGAAGGTTACATCAGTCGTTTTGTGCAGTCGCTGCAACAGAATTTGCATCAGCAGGGGGTTGCCGCAACGGTGTATGGGCGGCCCAAGCATATCTATTCAATTTGGCGCAAGATGCAGAAGAAGCATCTCGATTTTAGTGAGTTATATGATATTCGCGCCGTGCGCATTATTACCGCATCATTGAAAGACTGCTATGCCGCCTTAGGTGTTGTGCATAGCATGTGGCGTTATATTCGCTCTGAGTTTGATGACTATATCGCCACCCCCAAAGCCAACGGCTATCAATCTATTCACACCGTGGTGGTGGGGCCCGATGATAAGCACGTTGAAATTCAAATTCGTACTCAAGCCATGCACGATGATGCCGAGCTTGGGGTGGCGGCACATTGGGTTTACAAAGAAGGCACGGCGGCTGGACGCAGCCATGGCTTTGAAGAAAAGATCGCCTGGCTGCGCAAGTTGTTGGCGTGGCAAGAAGATATGGCCTCTAACGATGAGTTGGTGGCGGAGATCCGCTCGCAGGTGTTTGAAGACCGGGTGTATGTGTTCACGCCTAAAGGCGAGGTGATGGATTTACCAGCCGGCGCCACACCACTTGATTTTGCTTATTACGTGCATTCGCAGATCGGTAACCGCTGTATTGGTGCCAAAGTAGACGGCCATATTGTGCCGTTCACCTATGTGCTGAAAAATGGCGAGAGGGTTGAGATACTGACACAAAAGAATGGCCAGCCGCGCCGGGATTGGTTGAATCCTAGTTTAGGCTATCTCAATACCAGCCGCGCGCGCAGTAAAGTGCAAGCCTATTTTAAGAAACTTGATCGCGATAAACATATTAAACTTGGCCGCGACAGCCTTGAAGCCGAACTGAGCAAAATTAATGTGCCCTTGAGTCAGCTCGAGCAAGTTCTTGAGCGCTTCAACATGCATAGCCTCGACGACTTAGTCGCTGCTGTAGGTGCCGGTGATGTGCGCTTGTTGCAGGTGGTCAATGCGGTGCGCCCAGCAGTAGATACCAGCGCTGAGCGGCTGGAGCGGCTGACGCAGCGCAAGGCCACAGGCAACCCGAGTAAGCAAAGTGATGTGGTGGTGCAGGGTATCGGTAATTTGCTGGTGCAATATGCCAAATGTTGCCAGCCGATCCCTGGTGAAGCGATCATGGGTTTTGTTACCCAAGGCCGCGGAGTGTCGGTGCATCGCCATGATTGTGAGCAGTTACGGCATTTATTGCAGCAGCATCCGGAACGGGCTTTAGCGGTGCAATGGAGTGCGCGCGAACGCAGCAATTACCGGGTTGATTTGGTGGTGGAAGCCAATGATCGCACCGGCTTACTGCATGATTTAACCAGTATTTTAGCCAACGAAAAAGTCAGCGTGACACAACTCGAAACCAGCACCGACGGGATTGCTCAGCAGGCCCGTATTCAGCTTGGCTTGCTGATCCCTAACAGTGATAATTTACAACGTATTATGAACCGTTTACAGCAGGTAAAGGGCGTACATAACGTTGAGCGAGCGCAACGATCATGACCCAGAACACATCGTCTCAGCAATTTCCCGGTGTCGCAGCACTGCTTGAGGTAATGCGGCGTTTGCGTGATCCTGATGGGGGCTGTAGCTGGGATCAGCAACAAACCCTAACTAGTCTAATTCCCTATACCCTCGAAGAAGCCTATGAAGTGGCCGCGGCGCTGACCAGCGGTAATATGGCTGCGATCAAAGACGAACTGGGTGATCTTCTGTTTCAAGTGGTGTTTTATAGCCAGTTGACCCAGGAGCAGGGTGAATTTAATTTTGATCAGGTGGCGGCACAATGCGCCGACAAATTGATCCGTCGCCACCCACATGTGTTTGCCAACAGCGGCGAGCAGCTTGATCCAGTGGCAGTCAAAGCGCAGTGGGAACAGATCAAACAGCAAGAGCGGCAACATCAGCAACCGAATAACTCCGTGTTTGCCGGTATGGCGGATAATTTACCCAGTATTCTGCAGGCGCTGAAAATTCAAAAGCGCGCTGCCAGCGTGGGCTTTGATTGGCATGAGTTACAACCGGTGATTGCCAAAATTCGTGAAGAGTTAGATGAATTAGAAGCCGAGTTACCGCTGACTGATAACAGCGACCGCATTGAAGCTGAGTTAGGAGATTTGTTGTTTGCGGTGGTGAATTTGGCCCGTCATGCGCAGGTCAACCCGGAGCAAGCGCTACGGCGCACTAACCACACCTTTCAACAACGCTTTGCAGCGATAGAAGCCAATCTTGCCAAGCGTGGCTTGCAGGCGCAGCAATTGACCCTTGAACAGTTAGAACACGAATGGCAGGCGGTGAAAAAATCAGCGGCGTTACATGGCGAAATAAAATTGTCGGAATAGCCTTGCTCGCGTATACTATTTTCCCGTCTTGAAGCAATTCCCAATTTAACCTGACGACTTAGGTTTCGCATGACAACTAATTATATTTTCGTCACCGGCGGTGTTGTATCTTCGCTGGGTAAAGGTATTGCAGCAGCGTCATTGGCGGCAATTCTAGAAGCGCGTGGCTTAAAGGTCACTATCCTTAAACTGGACCCTTACATCAACGTTGATCCGGGCACTATGAGCCCCACTCAGCATGGTGAAGTGTTCGTTACCGAAGACGGTGCCGAAACCGACCTCGACTTAGGTCATTATGAGCGTTTCATTCGCACTCGTATGACCAAAAAGAACAACTTCACCACTGGCCGCGTTTACGAAGATATTATTCGGCGTGAACGGCGTGGTGAATTCCTTGGTGCCACCATTCAGGTGATCCCGCACATTACCAATGAAATTAAGCGCCGTATTGTTGATGGCTCGACCGGTTACGATATCGCTATTATCGAGATTGGCGGTACTGTGGGTGATATTGAATCGCAACCATTCCTCGAAGCCATTCGCCAATTAGCGGTAGAAGTAGGGCGTGACCGAACCTTGTTTATGCACCTCACCTTAGTGCCATTCTTGGGCGCTGCCGGTGAAGTGAAAACCAAGCCGACCCAACACTCGGTCAAAGAGCTGCGTTCAATTGGTATTCAACCGGATATTTTGGTGTGTCGTTCTGACCGCGCACTGCCGGCCAACGAACGGGCTAAAATTGCCTTGTTTACCAACGTTGAAGAGCGCGCTGTTATTGGTTTGAAAGACGTCGATAGTATTTACAAAATCCCAGCTATTTTGAAAGCCCAAGGGCTCGATGAAATTGTTGTTGCACGGTTCCGTCTCGACCGCCCAGAGGCAGATCTCTCCGAGTGGGAACAGGTGCTGTATCAAGAATCAAACCCAAGTGGCGAAGTGACTGTAGGTTTTGTCGGTAAGTACATTGAATTACCCGATGCCTATAAATCAGTGAACGAAGCATTAGCGCATGCTGGCTTAAAAAATCGCCTGACCGTCAATATTCGTTATATTGATGCGCAAGACGTGGAAACCAAAGGCGTAGCAAAACTCGCCGATGTGGATGCCATCATTGTGCCAGGTGGCTTTGGTGAGCGCGGTATCAAAGGCAAGATCATGGCGGCACAGTATGCCCGCGAGCAGAAAATACCGTATTTGGGTATCTGCTTAGGCATGCAAATTGCCATTATTGAATATGCCCGTAATGTGCTGGGCTGGGTTGATGCTGACAGTACCGAATTCAATGCCAAAAGCGAGCATCCGGTGGTGGGCTTGATCACCGAATGGATGGACGAAAAAGGTCAGAAAGAGCTGCGTGATAATAGCTCTGACTTAGGCGGCACCATGCGTTTAGGCGCACAGGCCTGTAACTTGGTCAGTGGTACTAAGGCACACAGCTTGTACGCGAAGGATGTCATCCGCGAGCGCCACCGTCATCGTTACGAAGTCAACGGC
>CAYXGO010000137.1:0-2362 GCA_964464575.1 uncultured Pseudomonas sp.
ACAGCTCAGTTTTAACACCGAATTCGAGAGTATCGACTTATTCTGGTTCATAAGGGTTTGAAGCATTCGGGATGAGTGACACATCGGCACGCATGTCTACACCACCTGACTTAAAGCCGTTGCTGAAGCTGGCATAGTACATGGTGTCATCGGTAGCTTTATAGCGCACGCTGGCATGCGGTGAGAATTTGCTCCAATCGGCTTCGGTGGTGAAGTCTGAGTTGGTAGCGAACAAGGTGCCATCGTTGGTGTTCGGATAACGCAAACCGAGGTAGCTAAAGCGGTACACATCAGCTTTTTTGTCATCATTGGTGTAACGACCCCCTAAAGTGACCGACCATTGGTCGTCAATTTGGTAGGTACCCTGACCAAATAGCGCGGTGCTCTTAGTATCAACACAACCACCGTTTTCAACGGTAAAGCCGCCAAACAGGCGCGGCAATAAGGTACCGAATACGCCACAGGCTTCGCCATCGTAGTAGTAATAACCCCCGACGAAATCGAAGTTATCACCGGTGTAGGAGAACTGGAATTCTTGGCTAAATTGTTCATCGGCATAAATAGCAGGTACTAACAATGCGCCGCCAGATCCGGTGGAGTCAAAGTCAATATTGGTATCAGTATCGCCTTCGCGTTGCGCGGTTACCGATTTGAACGACCAGTTGGCGTTGATATCCCAATCCACCGTCATCGACATGCCCTCGGTCTCGACCAAGTTGTCGGTTGACATAGAGGTTTTTGAATCATACACGCTGTCTAATGGCTGATCACCGGTCAATAAACTTGGCGTTAACCGATAGCCACCTTTGGCATTGGATTCGTCCTTAGTTTTATCGTACGAGAACTTCACTGAGACATCGTCTGAGACTAACCAACGCGCGCTCAAACGCCCAGTCATCAAATCTTTATTGTAGTTTTCTTCGCCGACGTTGATAAATTCACCAAAGCCATCGCGATTCAGCACTGCAACCGCAGCACCGACAAAAAAGTTATCGCTAAGCGCCGTTTGCCCAGAGACTTTCAGGTCGCGCTGGTTGTAACTACCAATAGCGCCTTGCAGGTAAAACTCATCGTCACCGGTTAATTCTTTGGTGACATATTTCATGGCGCCACCAATGGTGTTCTTACCGTACAGCGTGCCTTGCGGGCCCCGCAGTACTTCAATGCGTTGCACATCTAACACTTCAAGCACTGCGCCTTGTGGCCGTGCTACGTATACGTCATCAATATAAATACCCACACCTGGCTCAAAGCCCCACAACGGGTCTTGCTGGCCGACACCGCGAATATAGGCGGTTAAGGTGGAGTTAGTACCGCGGCTGACTTGCAGCGTGGTGTTAGGAATGCGTTGTTGTAGCTCGGTGATATCTTCAACGCCAATCTCTTCGAGATCTTGCGCGCTGAATGAACTCACCGCTACCGGTACTTCTTGTAAGCTCTCAGTCTTACGGCGTGCAGTTACCTCAATACGTTCGAGGCCGGCAAATTCTTGCTCGTTAGTTTCTGCTTGCTGCGCCTGCGCGGTTGTTGGCAGGGTAACCACTGCGGCAATCGCTAGAGCGACTAAAGAGTGGCGAAAATTGGGTTGACTCATGATGTCGTGCTCCCGGTTATTATTTGAATAAGTTGTCATGGCACAGCTACCCTAGCCCAATCTTGCATGTTTGTATTCTGTACGTTAGTACTATGTAAAAATCACCGCTACTGCCGCATAGTGTTGTTCAACTTCAGCGCATAGCGTTGGTGGTACAGGTCATGGCACACCTGAAACCCAACCAATCTTAGAGGTATTGCATGTTAAGCATGATTGGACTAATCGGCGGATTAACCCTGCTTATTGTTCTCACCCTCCGCGGTATGAACTTATTTATTAGTGCGCCACTGTGTGCCGTGCTGGTGGCATTGTGTAGCAACGTAGCGTTATTTCAAGGCGAAGTGAACTTCGTGAGCGCTTATATGAACGGTTTTGCCGGTTTTGTTGCGTCGTGGTTCTTTATGTTCTTGCTCGGCTCACTGTTCGGCAAGTTTATGGAAGATACCGGTGCCGCTGACAGTGTGGCGAAATTTATTATCCAGCGGCTAGGCCGCAAACAGGCGGTATTAGCCGTGGTATTAGCCTGTGCCATTCTGACCTACGGTGGCGTCAGCGTATTTGTGGTGGCGTTTTCGG
Organism: uncultured Pseudomonas sp.; assembly: GCA_964464575.1. Lineage (GTDB taxonomy): Bacteria > Pseudomonadota > Gammaproteobacteria > Enterobacterales > Alteromonadaceae > Pseudidiomarina. The sequence goes on from CAYXGO010000137.1 coordinate 2,171, forward strand.
TGTATCCGATGGCGCTGTCATTGTTTAAAGATGCCGATTTACCGCGCCGGTTTATCCCCGCAGCCTTAGCCTTTGGCTCGGTGACTTTTACTATGACCTCGGCCGGTTCGCCAGAAATTCAAAACTGGATCCCAATTCAATACCTCGGTACCTCGCCTTATGCAGCCTGGGAAGTCAGCTTATTTGTAGCGA
>CAYXGO010000137.1:2372-4452 GCA_964464575.1 uncultured Pseudomonas sp.
TAAAAAAGTTGATCACCAAGGCGGTGGCCAATGGTGAACGTTTTCAGGGTCGTGACGGCGACCCACAACTTCTTGATCGGCCGCTGCCATCGCCAATTAGCGGCTTGATTCCGCTGTTGGTGGTGCTGACCTTAAGTTTTATCTTTCACGACTCACTCAAACAAAATGCCTTAATCGTGGCCTTAAGCGGCGGCGTGCTGGCACTGGCGATTATCAACTACAAATTCTTTCATGATGTCAGCAAAGCGATTTCTGAGGCCTCAACCGGAGCCTTGGTGGCCATTGGTAACACGGCCGCGGTAGTAGGCTTTGGTAGCGTAGCGAAAATAACGCCGGCCTTTAACGAGGCGGTTGCCGTAATGACTAATCTGCCCGGCAACGAATTAGTGGGGGCCGCGGTGGCGGTCAGTGTTATTGCTGGCCTTACTGGCTCAGCCTCAGGCGGCCAAGCCATTGCCCTACCGCTGATTGGCCCGCATTACCTGGATGCTGGGGTCAATCCGGATCAACTGCATCGTATTGTGGCGATTTCGTCGGGTGCGCTGGATTCACTGCCACACAATGGCTACGTGGTCACCACCATTCGTGGTATCTGTAATGAGACCCACAAAGATGCTTACTGGGCGGTGGCCGCAGTGACTGTGGTGGTGCCGTTATTGGGGTTAATCGCGGCGATTAGTTTATTCATTTGGTGGTAGGGTAAACATGTTTGAAGTCACGCAAGATACGCAGCCGGCACTGGCCGGCGCCATGCAGAACAGCCAATTGCTGATCATCGATTTGTTGCGCCATGCGGTGCGTCGTCACCCGCAACAGCAGATAGTCAGCCGCCGCCTCGAAGGCGATATTCATCGCTACAGTTACCGCGATTGCTACGCCCGCAGCTGTCAATTGGCACATGCCTTAGATGCGCTTGGGGTAAAGCCGGGTGAGCGCGTTGCCAGCTTAGCCTGGAATACCTATCGGCACATGGAACTGTATTACGCGGTGGCCGGTGTCGGCGCCGTATTGCATACCGTCAACCCGCGCTTATTTGCCGAGCAAATTCGTTGGATCCTCGATGATGCTGAAGCGCAATGGCTGTTTGTGGATATTAGCTTTGCTGGCTTATTAGCAGAATTTGCCGACCAATTGCAGAGCGTTAAAGGTATCGTCATGCTCTGTGATGACCCGCACATGCCGCATGATGACTTAGCATCAATCAAGCTACCGCTGATGGTCTACGAGCGCTTACTGGCTAACCAGCCGCAGAGCTACCGGTGGCCAATTATTGCCGAAGATAGCGCGGCGTTGTTGTGCTATACGTCAGGCACTACCGGCAACCCCAAAGGCGTGCTCAGCTCGCATCGCGCTATGGTGTTGCATGCCCAAGCAACAGCCAGTGGTGAGTTACTCGCCCTCACTACGGATACCGTGCTATTGCCGGTAGTTGCCATGTACCATGCCGGTGCTTGGGGTGCGCCTTATGCGGCGCCCTTAGCCGGCTGCAAATTAGTCTTGCCCGGCGCAGGTATGTCGGGTGAGGCGCTGCAACAGCTGATTGCTGACGAGGGCGTCACAGTGGGCTTAGCGGTACCGACTATTTGGCTCACTCTGCATACCTACGCTCAGCAACAGCAGCTCAGTTTAGCGCCTTTGCAGCGGGTTTGTGTGGGTGGCGCGGCGTCGCCGCTGGGCTTAGTGAAAACCTATGCCGAACAGTACAACATTTACTGGCAACCCATTTGGGGTATGACCGAAACCGGCCCACTGGCCTGCTCGGCACCACCTGAGCCGTGGCTGCTGGCGCTACCGGCCGAGCAGCGCTATGCCATTCAAACTAGCGCAGGCCGAGCTTGTTTTGGCGTCGAGATGCAAATTGTGAATGCTGACGGGCAGCCATTACCGCATGATGGCGTCAGTAGCGGTGAGTTGCGCGTACGCGGACCATGGATAGCCAGTAGTTACTTCCGCCGCAGCGATCCAGACACCTTCGCTGATGGCTGGTTAGCCACCGGTGACATTGCCGTCATCGACGCCCAAGGCTTTATGAAAGTAGTGGACCGTAAAAAAGACGTGATTAAAAGCGGTGGTGAATGGA
>CAYXGO010000138.1:0-4411 GCA_964464575.1 uncultured Pseudomonas sp.
TCGCTGTTCCAGTTCAGCATTGATGCGCTCTAACTCACGCTGGGTCGCCACTAATTCGGTGATATCGGTATAGGTGGTAACAAAGCCGCCACCAGGCATAGGCGCGCCCTGTAGCTCAATCACCCGCTCGCCCTGCTCGCGTTGATAGCGGTAAGCACTGCCAGCCCGTAAGTAGGCTAAACGTTTATCCACTTCGGCTTGCAAACTGGCCTCGTTACCCAAGCCAAGCAAACCGCGCTGGGCGTTGTAGCGCAAAATATCAGCCACGGCCATGCCGGCATGAACAAAGCCAGCCGGGTATTGGAATAGTTCAAGATAGCGGCGGTTCCAGGCTACCAGGCGCAGATCACCATCAATCACCGAGATCCCTTGCGGGATATTTTCCACCGAGGCTTGCAGTAACTCACGGTTAAATTTGTATAGCTGCGAGGCTTGCGTCGCCCAAGTCACCACTTGCGATAACGGTACACTGGGTTGTTGGGTAATGGCCTCAAGTAAAATGCGACTGGCGGCACTACCTATTACCGCGGCGAGCTCGCGTTCAATGCGCGCAACAATGTGTCCCGGTACCAATTCATCGTGATGCGCTGCGCCCAGGTCTATCTGCATGCGGCTATTCATGCGGTCTAGCTCAACACTATCAAAGAATCGTGCGAGCACCTGCCGCAGCCGGCCCCAGCTAATGGATTGCGCGTGCAAGGGCTCGGTAGACTGCGCCAACGGGTCCAAGAACTGTCGTCGCTGTTGCTGCTCAAGCCACGATGGCCGCCGCCACCATGAGGCGGCAATATAGAGCAGGGTATTGGCTAATAAGCTCAGCAGCACACCATCACTGAGGGCACTGTCACTAAGTGCTTTATCCACGCGAATACTGGGGATCAGTAATAACCATAGCCACAGCACGGTACCGACAAAAATGCCGCTAATAGCGCCGAATTTATTGCCGCGTTGCCAGATCATCCCGCCCAATAATGCTGGCGCCAACTGGGCCAACAGGGCGAGCGATAACAATCCGGCGTTCACCAGCGGTAAGTTAGCTTCGGTTAATTTATGGAAGCCATAAGCCAGCAACACAATGACAATAATCGTACTGCGACGAATCAGCAGGATTTTGCCCGGGGTAAAACTAAATTTGCGCAGCCGTTGCTCAGTTAAGCGCAGCCACAGCGGCATGATCACATCGTTCGACATCATGATACTGAGCGCTAGGGTGGCAATGATCACCATGCTGGTGGCCGAGGCGAGACCGCCAATAAAGGCAATAGCCGTCATCACGGGTTGTTCGGCCTGTAACAACAAGGTCAGCATAAAGGTGTCACTGCGCGCGGCGTCAGGCACTAACAATAAACCCGCCAGGGCAATGGGTAAGATGAACAGGTTTATGGCAAACAAATACAATGGGAAGGCCCAGCGCGCGGTGCGCAGTTCTTCTGGGTCGGTATTTTCGATATAACTGACATGAAATTGTCGCGGTAGGCAAAACATTGAAATAGCACCCAACAAAATATGCGTGGCATACACATACATACCTTGCGGTTGGCCACTCATGACCGCGCTGACCTGCGGGCTTTGCGCAGCTTGAATGACTAAGTCACTGATACCATCAAACATCTGGTAGCTGACATAGGCGCCGACCAGCATAAACGCGAGTAGCTTGACCACCGATTCAAAGGCTACTGCGTCCATTAAACCAGAATGTTGTTCTGCCAAGCTCAAGCGCCGCGTCCCAAATAAAATGGCAAAGCCGATCATGCCGAGCGCCACCAAAGTCGCGACATCGCCAAACCAGGGGATCGGCCGATCAGCCAGCCCAGTTACTGCGGCAAAGCTGCCCGTCACGGCGCGCAATTGCAGCGCAATATAGGGCACAATGCCAATCAGCGCGATGCCTGCCACCACCATGCCAAGGCCCGAGGCTTTGCCATAGCGGTTACTGATGACGTCGGCGATAGAGGTGAGATTCTGCTGCTTACAGACATTGAGCAAGCGCATTTGCAGCCGATGCGCAAATAAAAACACCACAATAGCGCCGACATAGGTGGGTGCCATCGACCAACCATAATAGGCTGATTGGGTAATGGTGCCGTAAAATGCCCAGGTGGTGCAGTGAATTCCTTGCGCTAAGGCATAGCGATAGGGCTTGATTTGATTAGCAGGCTTGCGTTCGCCGCGATAGGCAATGCTATACAGCACGGCAATGTAGCCAATAGCTAAAATAATTGTTAGCGATACACTGAGCATGGTTACGGCTGCTCGTTACTGTGGGGTTGGAACACCGTCAGCGTCCATTGCCATTTTATTGCGCCAAGGCGCAGCATTAAGGTGACCAACCCACCGATCAATAATGCCCAAGCTGGCTGGTAGGGTTGTACCAGCACATACACGCTGGCGCCGGCAATACAGGTGGTGGCATAGAGTTCACCTTTGAGTACCATCGGCAGATCGCGCGCTAACACGTCGCGCAGCATGCCGCCGAAGCAGGCGGTAATGGTACCCATGATCACACAAATAATCGGTAAGAAGCCGGCTTCAAGGGCTTTTTGTGCGCCCATGACAGTGAAGAAGGCGACGCCAATTGCATCGGCAACGAGTAATGTAGTGAGTGGAATAGCATCGCGGAAACGCAGCCACACAATAGCCGCAAGCGCGGCTAGCAAAATGGCATAGATATAGCTGGGGTCGTACACCCAAAACACCGGTAGATCGAGGATCAAGTCGCGCACGGTACCGCCACCAATGGCGGTAACTGAGGCTAAAACCACTACGCCAAAACCATCTAGATTTTTACGAAACGCCAGTAAGGTTCCGGCAATTGCAAATACCGCCACACCAAGATGGTCGGTCCACCAAAGTATAAGTTCCATGGGCGGCTTCCTCATTGTTAGCTAAAGCCCAGTTTGGCATGCTTTTTTAGTGCTGCCTAGCGCTACTATAGTGCTAGTTAGTTCCCCAGCTAGGCCGCCAACGTGGTATACTTTGGCGCCGTAACGAGGCGCCGGAAAAAACTGGAGTCTGGGGCTTGATTCCTTTAAAGTTAGCCCCATCTTTTGCCTTAACCAATAAAACTTTTAGGGGAACACTATGGATTTCTTGATTGCACCAGCTTACGCACAAGACGGCGCTGCACCACAAGGTGGCGGTATGGAATTGATTTTCATGCTGGTCATGTTCGGTTTGATCTTCTATTTCATGATCTACCGGCCGCAAGCTAAGCGCGTTAAGCAGCATCGTGAACTGATCGCAAGTGTTGCCAAGGGTGATGAAGTACTCATGAACGGCGGTATGGTTGGTCGTATTAGCAAAATCAGTGATGACAAAGACTTCATGGTACTGAGCCTAGCTGACAGCGTTGAAGTGATGGTACAGAAATCTGCTGTAACTGCCGTGCTTCCTAAAGGAACGATGAAATCTCTGTAATCAAGAGATAAGGACCGCTCGTGTTAAACAAGTTTCCATTGTGGAAAAACTTACTGGTTATCTTCGTTCTGGCTGTGGCAGCGCTGTACGCGCTGCCTAATCTCTATGGTGAAGATTACGCCGTCCAGGTTTCCGCAACCCGCACCACCACTATCGATAACAGTACCCTAGAGCAAGTCGAGCAGGCGCTCGAACAAGCGCAGATTGTGCCGAAATCAGTGGTGATTGAGGGTGACCAAGTACTAGTTCGTGTGGCCAACGATAGTGACCAACTTGAAGCTCGCGATGTGATCTTAAGAGCCCTCGGTAATCAATACGTGGTGGCACTTAACTTAGCGGCAGCAACACCCGACTGGCTCGAGAGCCTAGGTGCTGAGCCACTCAAACTTGGTCTTGATTTACGCGGTGGCGTGCACTTCTTAATGGAAGTCGACATGGCCGAAGCGGTTCGTAAGATCCAAGACCAGCTGCGTGACAGTGTTCGTACCGAATTGCGTGACGAACGTATTCGCTATACCTCGGTTAATCGCGATGGTAACGATGTGGTGATCACCTTGCGCACGGCAGAAGATTTCGCCGCTGCCGATAGTTATCTCAACAATCGTTACCCTGGTTACGATGAGGTCACCGATAGCGATGCGTTCAGTATTCGCTTGCGCATGACCGAAACCAAATTACAAGAAACCCAAGACTACGCTATTTCGCAAAACGTCACGATTTTGCGGAATCGGGTCAACGAATTGGGTGTTGCCGAGCCATTGGTTCAACGGCAAGGTGCTGATCGTATCGTGGTGCAGCTACCGGGCGTGCAAGACACCGCGCGCGCGAAAGAAATTTTGGGCGCTACCGCCACCCTTGAATTCCGGATGGTGGACTCTGAAAACAGCATGTTAGAGGCCGAACGTGGCCGTGTGCCGTTCGGTTCGGAGTTATTTCCGAATCGCCAAGGCGGTAATGTCCTGTTAAAAGAAGACGTCATTTTGACCGGTGACCA
>CAYXGO010000139.1:0-4409 GCA_964464575.1 uncultured Pseudomonas sp.
GTAGCACCCGTCCTGGCCGCGTTGGCCCTTCTGTGGCTGGCTGGTTTCAGCAACAAGCCGCACAGCATGAAGGCTTTAGCAGCCAACTGATAGATCTAGCCGACTTTCACTTACCGCTCTACAACGAGCCGAAACATCCTATGGCGCAGCAATACGAACACGCCGCAACTAAGCAATGGTCAGCCAGTGTCGCCAAAGCTGATGCCTATGTGTTTGTGCTGCCGGAATATAATTTTTTCCCGCCACCGTCGTTTGTCAACGCCGTGGATTTGCTGTTCAAAGAATGGAATTACAAGCCCTGCTCGTTTGTCAGCTATGGCGGCGCCTCGGGCGGCTTGCGCTCGGTGCAAGTGGCAAAACAGCTGGTCACCACCGTGAAAATAATGCCCATTCCTGAGCAAGTGATGGTGCAAGGTGTGGCGAACTTAGTCAAAGACGGACAATTCCAAGCCCAAGAGCTGCATCTACAATCGGCCAAAACCGCACTCAACGAACTGCACAAATGGGCCACTGCACTGAAGGGCATGCGTGCATGATACAACAACTGAGAGGCGCGTTTGTGGTGGCTTTATTAGCGCTTTACAGTGCTCAAGGGCAGAGCAATGAACCTGCGCAAATTGAAGTCGTGGTGATCTCGTCATTGCATGGCCTACATAGCTCCAATCCAAATTACAGCTATGATGACTTATACGACGCCATAGCCGAATATCAACCCGATTATCTTGGGGTGGAAATTCGGCCTGAGGACATCAATCAGCCAAGCGCTTGGTTAAAAAATTACTATCCCAAAGAAATGAGCGCCCTGCGCGATAAGTATCCAGACATAACCTTCGGTTTTGACTGGTTAGGCGCCACCATTGAAGGTACTTCTATTCCGGATAATTACTTTGCCACCCTTGAGGTACTGGAACTGAGTCGTGCGCTTGAGGCAGATCAAGCACGGCAGGCACTGCGCCCTGCTCAGCTGACTGAGCTACAAAAGCAGCAACGTGGCTACGCGGCCACCGCCTCACTCAATGAACTTTTGACCGATGACTATGGCCAACTCACCCGCGCTATTGATGAACTTGAATGGCAATGGCTAGGAGCGACCCGATATACCGATATCTTGCTCTTTAATCAGCAACGCGATCACCGCATAGGTCGGCATATTGAAAAACAATTAAATAGCATATCGCGTGGCCGAGTGGTATTGGTGATGGGCGCTGACCACGCTACCTTTGCTCGCGAATGGATTACCACAGTTTTCGGCGATCGGGTTCGACTGGTGGAACAGTTACCTACAATCGAACAATAACGACTCGAAAAACGTATTTTAGACTTTTCTAAAATACGTGTTATGCTATAGCCCATATGCTATTACGGGGGGTTATCTGATGTCACATTGGTCACGAATTACACTACTGAGTGCAAGCCTACTTATCACTGCTAGCGCATCCGCACAACAGTGGTTCACGGTTGAAGCAACCGTGCAGCCGCAATGGTTAGAATTGCCCAGCCGCGTTGAAGCGGTGGCGCAAGCTACGGTGTCGGCACAAACCTCAGGTCGCATTGTTGAGCTGCCCTTTGATGTCAACGATGTGGTGCCGCAGGGCGCGGTGATTGTTCGCTTTACTGATGTGGAACAACGCGCTCGCTTTAACCAAGCTGAGGCGGCACTTACCGAGGCACAAACGCGTCGCGATGAAGCCAGCAAAGAACTTGCTCGTATGAGTGAACTGCGTGACCAAGGCTTGGTGGCCATTTCGGCCTTTGACAATGCTAAGGCTAATTTTGATGGCGCTTTAGCGCGGGTAAAACAAGCACAAGCGGCACTAGCCGCTGCAGCCGAACAACTTGAGCAAACCGTGGTACGGGCGCCTTATGCGGGTATTCTACAGCAGCGCTTTGTTGAAGTGGGTGAACTGGCCAGCCCCGGCACCCCGCTATTACGCGGCTTAAGCTTGGAAGATTTGCGCATGGTCAGTCAACTACCCCAGTCACAACTAATGGCAGCAAAGAATAGTCCAGCGGTCGCATTGCGTCTGGCCGATGACCGTATCGTCAATCTTGGCCCCGCTGACATTACCGTGGCACCAGAAGCCAATAGCGCTAACCATAGCTTCCAACTGCGCGTACAACTTCCGCAAGCTGATTATAGTCAATACGCACTCTACCCCGGTAGCTGGGCGCGGTTGCGGTTGCAAGTGGGCGAACACAACGTGCTGCTGATTCCACAGCAAGCGGTGTTGTGGCGTGGTGAAGTCAGCAGCGTATGGGTACGACACAACGATACCGTGGTGTTACAACCAGTCCGCGTGAAAACTCATAATGACCAAAGCTATCACGTGATATCCGGCTTAGCGGCTGGACAAACTATTGCAAGTAACGGCCTAGACCAATTGCAACATAGCGTAAAGGGCTCAAGCAATGACTGATCAGCCAGAAAAACTAGGCCTATCAGGTCGCCTTGCTGACCTGTTCAAACAAAATCAAATCACGCCATTGTTAGCCTTGGTTGGGTTTTTATTGGGGCTCTTTGCAGTGCTGGTAACGCCGCGCGAAGAAGAGCCGCAAATAGAAGTCACCTTCGCCAATGTATTTATTCCGTACCAAGGCGCTTCAGCGGCGATGGTGGAACGGCAAGTGGCAATTCCGGCGGAAAAAATAGTCGCCGAAATTGCCGGTATCGAGCACATTTACTCCATCTCCGAGCCCGGCATGGCGCTGTTAACGGTGCAGTTCACCGTGGGTGAAGACCGCACCGAGGCACTGGTGCGTTTGTATAACGCCTTTTATGCCAATGCCGATTGGCAGCCGCAAGATGCTGGTATTGGCCCGGTACTGATCAAACCCAAAGGTATTGATGACGTACCGGTTTTTGCGGTGACGCTATGGAGCCAAAACCCTGAACGTACGTCGGCCGATTTATTGGCTGCCGCCAAAGGTCTTGAAGAGCAATTACAACGCACCAACGGTAGTCGTGATATTTACACCCTGGGTGGTTCACAGCCACGGATACTGGTGCGCTTTGACGCCGCCCGTCTGCACACCTACGGACTGGATCTGGCCAGTATTACCCAAGCGCTACAACTCAGTAACCAAGTGCAACACAGCAGCGGTTTATTGCAGCCGGATAGCGAAATTCAGCTCCATACTGGCCTATGGCTGCAGTCAGCTGAACAAGTCGGTGAATTAATTGTGGCGGTGCGCCAGCAAAATGGCGTGGCGATGCCGGTGTATTTACGCGATGTCGCCAGCGTAAGTCTTGGCAGTGCTGAGCCACAGCACTATGTGCAACATTGGCAGCGTGATGCCAGTGGTGCGCTGATACAAAGCCCGGCGGTGACCATTTATGTGGCCAAACAGCCCGGTACCAATGCCGTTGATGTTACTCAAGCCCTGCAAGCACAGTTAGCGCAATTGGCGCAGCAATATATTGCTAGCGACATTGAGCTGACCGTCAGCCGCAACTATGGTGAAACTGCCGAAGACAAGGCGAATACGCTGATTCAAAAGCTGGTATTCGCCACCATTTCAGTGGTTGTATTAGTCGGCTTTGCACTCGGGTGGCGTGAGGCCTTCGTGGTCGGCATGGCAGTCGTGATCACCCTTGCCATGACGTTGTTCGCTTCGTGGGCTTATGGTTTTACCTTGAACCGGGTGTCGCTGTTTGCGTTGATTTTCTCCATTGGTATTTTGGTGGATGACGCCATTGTGGTGGTTGAAAACTTGCACCGGCACATGCTGATGGGTAAAAAATCACTGCTGGAAGCGATACCGCATGCCGTGGAAGAAGTCGGTGCGCCCACCATTCTCGCCACCTTCACAGTGATTGCGGCGCTGCTACCGATGGCCTTCGTGAGTGGCCTCATGGGCCCCTATATGAGCCCAATTCCATTGAATGCCAGCATGGGCATGCTGATTTCGCTACTAGTTGCCTTTATTTTCACCCCGTGGCTGTTTTACCGTGTGTTTATCAAGCATCAGGTTCATGCTGAGCACGCCGAACATGATGAACTCAGCGGTAAAGCTGAGTCGCTATTTCGTAAGCTGATGACACCATTCTTGGCAGGCCGCGATGGCCGCAGCAATCGCATTAAATTACTGCTTGGCTTACTGGTCTTGATTGCCGCTTCGGTGCTCCTGGTGGTGAATCAGAACGTGGTGTTAAAAATGCTGCCGTTCGATAATAAATCAGAGTTCCAGGTGGTGGTGGACTTGCCCGAAGGCGCCACGCTTGAGCAAACCCAAGCGGTGCTGAATCGTATCAGTACGCTAATGCTGGCAGAGCCAGAAGTCACTCACGTACAAACCTATGCCGGTACTGCAGCACCGATTAACTTTAATGGTTTGGTGCGCCAATACTATTTACGCCAATACCCGTGGCAAGGCGACGTGCAAGTTAACTTAGCCCACCGCCTTGACCG
>CAYXGO010000140.1:0-4396 GCA_964464575.1 uncultured Pseudomonas sp.
ACGCTTGGCTTTTACTTTAGCAGGTGCGGCAACAGTGCCACCAAGTAAATCAGCTTCGCTAATGTCCGCAGCGGCCATCGCGCGGCGGAGTTCTTCAATTTTTGCGAGTTTAGCTGCTTGTGCTTGTAATTCGGCAGCTTCTTCATGTTCGCGGTCAGTGATGACTTTGGCTAACTTCTCGGCAACATCGTGCAATTGAGAAACGGTTAAATCCTTTGTCGCAGCTTTCAAACGTCGTCCGTGAGTGAGAATGTCTAAAAATTCGCTCATGTGATTATTTCCAGTTTAGTTAATTAATGTAGGTATTAAATAGAAAAGCTTCGCCGACGACAATCGTATTTTTTCGTCGGCAATATCTTACAGTTAATTAATCAGAATGAAAATAACTTTACATATTTGGATAATTCGGACCACCAGTGCCTTCTGGAGTAACCCAATTTATATTCTGTGACGGATCTTTAATATCGCAGGTTTTGCAATGAATACAATTTTGGGCATTTATTTTGAAATTTTGTTGACCATCAACATCAACTATTTCATAGACACCTGCGGGGCAGTAACGCTGCGCTGGCTCTGCGTATTCCGGCAAGTTTACCGTTAAAGGGATATTCGAATCGGCCAATTGTAAATGGCAAGGTTGCTCTTCTTCATGATTAGTATTCGATAAATAAACTGACGATAATCGGTCAAAAGTTAATTTATTATCTGGTTTTGGATAATCAATTTTCACGTAATCTTTAGCAAGACCCATTGCCGCGTGATCAGGTGTTTCATCTTTAAAGTTAAAAGGTAATTTACCGCCGAAGAAGTTTTGATCTACGGTATTATATGCGCCGCCTAACCAAGTGCCTAATTTATGAATTACCGGACCAAAGTTACGTGAACGATATAATTCATCATACAACCAAGAATCACGGAAGCGTTGCTCAAAATCCGTTTCAGCCGGCACAGTATCTTGGCTGAGTGCCGCGATAATTGCTTCTGCGGCTAATAGGCCGGACTTCATAGCGGTGTGATTACCTTTAATTTTGGCAAAGTTCAAAGTGCCCGCATTACAACCGACCAGTAACGCACCGGGCAGGCTCATTTTGGGCAACGAGTTGAGGCCGCCTTTAGCGATCGCTCGAGCACCGTAGGTTACCCGCTTACCGCCGCTCAGAACTGCCGCAATGGTGGGGTGGGTCTTATAGCGTTGGAACTCAGCAAACGGGTTCAAATGCGGGTTGCTATAGTTCAAGTCGATAATCAAGCCGACATAAACCTGGCCGTTCTCAGCATGGTAGAGATAACCGCCGCCGGTAGCATCGCTTAATGGCCAGCCGGTACTGTGCACTACTAGTCCGGGTTGGTGCTGGTCGGCCGGAATATCCCATATCTCTTTGAAACCAATGGCGTAATGTTGGGGAGAACGACCGTCATCAAGCTTAAATTCAGCGCCGAGGCGTTTGCCCAAGTGACCGCGACACCCTTCAGCAAAAATGGTGTACTTACCGCGCAGTTCCATACCTGGCTCAAAGCTATCTTTTTGCTGTCCGTCGCGGTCTAAGCCCATATCGCCGGTGATGATACCGCGTACCTGACCATCTTCTATAATAACGTCAGCGGCCGGGAATCCTGGGAAGATTTCAACACCTAAAGCTTCGGCTTGTTCTGCCAACCAACGGCACAGGTTACCCATGCTGGTGATATAGTTACCGTGGTTATGAAAGGTTTTCGGTACCATAAAGTTGGGCAGTTTGGTGGCTTTTTCGGCGCTGTTAAAGTAGTAAATATGGTCGTCGGTTACCGCAGTCGTTAATGGCGCACCGCGTTGTTGCCAATCGGGAAATAGTTCCGCCAGCGCGCGGGTTTCAAACACCGCACCGGAGAGTATATGCGCACCGACTTCCGAGCCCTTTTCAACCACGCAAATGGTCAACTCTTGCTGCTGCTGTTGCGCCATCTGTGCTAATCGACAGGCACTGGCAAGACCAGCAGGGCCGGCACCAACGATGACGACATCAAATTCCATACTTTCACGTTGCATTGGCTTCTCCAGATGTTGCGATATCTTCTAAGATTCTAGTTACTGTGCTAACTCGGGCCGGTTACGGAACAGCTCGAGCGCTGCTGGGTTGGCCAAAGCATCGGTATTTTTGACCACTTCACCGTGAATCACCTGTCGCACGGCGAGTTCGACTATTTTTCCGCTAATCGTGCGTGGAATGTCGCTCACTTGGGCGATCACTGCAGGCACATGACGCGGGGTGGTGTTACTGCGAATGATCTGACGAATGTGTTGTTGTAGTTGATCGTCTAGAGTAACGCCGTCGCGTAAGCGCACAAATAGCACCACGCGCTCATCATCCTGCCATTGTTGGCCAACCGCAATACTTTCCAACACCAGCTCAAGTTTTTCCACTTGACGGTATATCTCCGCGGTACCAATACGCACGCCACCGGGGTTAAGCACAGCATCGGAACGGCCATAAATAATGACCCCGTGCTGCGGGGTGATTTCGGCGTAATCACCGTGTGCCCAGGTGTTCTCGAAGCGGGCGAAATAGGCGTTAAAATAACGGCTGCCATCGGTGTCGTTCCAAAAGCCCAATGGCATGCACGGAAAACTATTAGTACAAACCAGTTCGCCTTTTTCGCCGTTAACTGCCTGCCCCTTATCATTGTAGACTTGCACGTTGAGGCCGAGACCGACGCATTGCAATTGGCCGCGATAGACGGGTAGGGTGGGGTTGCCCAAGGCAAAGCAAGAAATAATGTCGGTGCCGCCAGAAATAGATGACAAGCACAGGTTGGTTTTGATATCGCGATAAACATAGTCAAAGCTTTCAGGCGCGAGCACCGAACCGGTAGTCAAGATACTGCGCAAACGGCTCAGATCATGACTTTCGCGTGGCTTCACGCCGGCTTTTTCCAATGCTGATAGATATTTGGCGCTGGTTCCAAAAACGCTGATATGCTCTTGTTCGGCGATATTCCAGAGTATTTCGGGCGTGGGTGCAAAGGGTGAACCATCAAATAGCACCAAGGTGGCGCCTTGCGCCAGCCCAGATACCAGCCAGTTCCACATCATCCAACCACAGGTGGTGAAGTAAAACAGCACGTCATCGCGGTCTAGATCGGTGTGCAGTGCATGCTCTTTCAGATGCTGCAACAAAGTACCCCCGGCACCATGGACAATGCATTTAGGTACGCCCGTGGTCCCCGAGCTAAACATGATGTATAGCGGGCTATTAAACGGCAGCTGGGCAAACTCCACTGAGCTGCTACTGCGATCAAGAAATTGTTCCCATTCTACGGCGTTATTGACGCTATGGTCGCGCCGGCTAAAGCGCACCAGCACGGTCGCACTGAGGCTCGGTAACTGGGCTTGTATGGCGTTGACTTTGTCACTGATATCAAGCACTTTGCCGTTATAGAAATAGCCTTCTACGGTGATGAAGAGTTTCGGCTCAATTTGGCCAAAGCGATCCAGTACCCCTTGTACGCCGAAATCGGGTGAACAGGACGACCAAATAGCACCAATACTGCTGGCCGCTAGCATGGTGATAATGGTTTCTATGCAGTTTGGCAGCATGGCCGCAACCCGATCACCGCTTACCACCCCGTGGTTGCGCATGGCTTGCGCACAGGCTGCCACTTCGGTATACAGTTCGGCGTAGCTGAGTTGCTGACGGCTGCCATCTTCACCGCGGAAAATAAGCGCCAAGCGATCATCGCGATAGCGCAGTAAATTCTCGGCAAAGTTGAGCTGACTATCAGCAAACCATTGCGCGCCGGGGAGTTGCTCGGGGTTGTCGACAATGCGCTCACCGCGTTGACCAAGCACGGCAAAATAGTCCCAAATGCTCAACCAAAAGCGGTCACTGTGGGCAATAGACCAAGCATGTAGCTGATGATAGTCATTTAATTGCTGCTGTTCACGCTGATTCACGAAGCGCATAAAATCATGCATGCGGGTGCGCTGAATAGTGTCTTCGGTTGGTTGCCAGAGTGGTCTCATGGTCATTGTTATGGATTCCGTTTGGCTAATTCAGCTAAGGCCACATTGGAGCGCGGACCATGCTCAAGGTAGTCACAAATTGCTGCGCCGGCGCTCACCACAGCGGTTAAATCCACCCCGGTATGAATACCCATACCATGTAACATGTAGAGCACGTCTTCTGTCGCGACATTACCGCTAGCACCCTTGGCGTATGGACAGCCACCCAGACCCGCCACGGCGCTATCAATGGTACTGACGCCCATTGGCAGACAGGCGGCAATGTTGGCTAGGGCTTGGCCATAGGTATTATGAAAATGCAGCGCTAATTGGTGCATGGGTACCTGGTCAGCTACGGCGCCGAGCATACGTTGGGCTTGCAGAGGGGTGCCGACACCAATGGTGTCGCCCAGCGAT
>CAYXGO010000141.1:0-4376 GCA_964464575.1 uncultured Pseudomonas sp.
CCAGTGGCAAGTGACCAAAACTAAATACCTCCACCTCAAAGCAATCGCGAATATCGGCAATGAGTGGCTGTGCTAACAGTTGTTGCAGCCAGTGCCGCGACAACTCCACCGGCATCACCCAGCGCTTCAAGCCCATACTGATCATGCGTCGCAAACTATGTTGGTTATAGATGTTAATAGCCGCACCGGCGATAAACGGCAGCTGTTGCTCGCGCAAAAACTGTGCGGCGGCAACATCGTTGGCTTCCACCATAAACTCACCATTGTCGCAATATTTGCGTAGCTCACGTAGTTCCGAGGGCGCTTCCAACAAGGTCATGGTGGACAAACAGACTTGCTTACCGGCCTCGCGTAACTGATGTGCAATCTCTAGGTAGTCTACTAGGCTCAGTTCACGGCGCTTACTACACACCGTTTCACCCAAGTAAACGATATCCACACTAGATTCTGCGGCACGACGATAAAATGCCTGCACCTGGGCTTTTGGCCAGAAATATTGAATTGCCCCTAAACTAAACTGCATCGTCTTACTTCCATGCTCTGTGGTAGGCACCCAGAGTGGTCTGGCTACCCTCGGAAAGACCTGCTAGCACCTGATTCCAGTGCTCAGCAACGGTAAATTCTGTTGGGTTGGTCAGCACCGCATCAATGGCTTGGCGCCACACTTTGGTTAACTGAGCGACATAGGCAGGGCTGCGCTGGCGACCTTCAATTTTCAACGAGGCGATACCTTCTTTGTGCAGCTCCGGTAATAAGCTCAAGGTATTCAGGCTAGTCGGCTCCTCGAGCACATGGTAGGTATCATCACCCACCTGAAAGCGGCCTTTGCATAGGGTTGGGTAGCCCGCTGTTTCACCGGCGGCAAATCGATCAATCAACAGCCCATTGAGGCGTGACTCGAGTTGTCCATCGTGTTCATCCCAACGCACATAAGCGGCCGGCGAGCAAGCGCCAGCGGTATTAGGTGATTCGCCGGTTAAATAGGAGCTTAAATAGCAACGCCCTTCGGCCATAATACACAGGCTGCCAAAGGCAAATACCTCAAGATCAACGCTGCTCGTGCGTGCCAGCGCTCGCACTTGATTCATCGATAGTACTCGCGGTAACACCACCCGCTTGACTCCAAACTGCTGATAAAACTCAATAGCAGCAGCATTGGTGGCTGAAGCCTGCACCGATAAGTGCAGTTCCACCTGGGGGTAGCGCTCATGCACATAGCTCAGCACCGCCATGTCAGCGGCGATGATTACATCCACACCGGCGCGTACTGCTTGGTCCACCGCTTGTTGCCAATACTGCCAACTATCCGCGTGGGCAAAGGTATTGATTGCTACATGAATTTTTCGCTGCCGTTGATGCACATAGCGCACCGCCTCAGCAAGCTCAGTCGGGGTAAAGTTTAAACCGGCAAAATGCCGGGCATTAGTCTGGTCTTTTAGCCCCACGTACACGGCATCGGCACCGTGTTCGATAGCCGCATGCAGCGCCGGCATGCTGCCTGCTGGACACAATAATTCCATGCTTTGGGTCCTTTTCGTGCTGTTTGTTGATGTGCGCAAAGATTTGCGACCTTGAGTGACCATTATAATGACTATCAGTTCAGGAGGGTGGGTCATACGGGGTAACTAATGACTATGCAAAAGGTGGTACAACACGGATTACGCTGGTTGCCACCAGCAGTTTTGGCCAGTGGTATTGAACAGCCGCTGAATTATGTGCTGCGCACCGAGCGCCAGCGTGATGCTTTTGCCTTTTTGCAACAGCATTGGGTACAGATCGAAGTTAGTGATTACCCACTTACGTTTTACGTTAGATATTTAACGCATAGCCGACGCCTCCGGGTTTCCCTAGCAGGGCAACATGCGGTGGTGCGAATGCGCTCCGACAGCGTATCCATGCTGGCGATGATGCTGCAACAGGTCGATCCTGATACTTTGTTCTTTCAGCGTAAATTATTGATCACTGGCGATACCGAGGTTGCTTTACAGCTGAAAAATCTGCTCGATACGGTACCCTTAGCAGAACGTATTCCAGCACCGTTACTAACCTGGTTGCAACGCAGTAGCCAATGGCCTATTCCTTGATCGGGATCAAACTTGTAACTCTTCATGAGTATCAGAAATTTGCGCTACATCAGCTAAACTAGCGGTCATCGAAACCAATAGAGTAGGACATCATCATGAGCGCGGTAAGCTGGAGCCAAGCGTTAATCGACAAGTACAATATCAATGGGCCACGCTATACCTCGTACCCCACTGCGTTGTCGTTACGTGATGATTTTCCGTTGGCACAGGTTGGCGCTACACTAGCCAGCGCCAAGCAGCAATTGAGCCTTTATATTCACCTGCCGTTTTGCCACAAGCTGTGCTTTTATTGTGGCTGCAACAAAGTGATCACCCGCCACCAGCACAAAGCCGATATCTACCTGGATTACCTCGCCAAGGAAATGGCCATGTACCAGGCCATGCTCGGCTCACGCAGCTTGAATCAAGTGCATCTGGGCGGCGGTACGCCAACGTTTTTAACTGAGGCACAGTTATCGCGCTTGATGGAACTGCTACACCAGTACTTCAGTATTAGCGCTGATGCCGAAATGAGCATTGAGATTGATCCGCGCAGTTGCAGTGAGAATAAACTACGCCATTTACGCGCCTTAGGCTTTAACCGCGTTAGTTACGGCGTCCAAGACTTCGACGAAAAAGTACAAATTGCCATCAACCGCGTGCAAGATGCCGACTTGATTCGTCGCCATGTAGAAGTCAGCCGCGAGCTGGGTTTTGACTCGGTCAACTTAGATTTGATTTACGGTTTACCTTATCAGCAAGTCCAGACCTTTACCTCGTCTATCGACCAAGTTATTGCGTTGAACCCGGACCGCGTGTCGTTGTTTAGTTATGCGCACCTGCCGTCACGCTTTCCGGGGCAACGCAAAATCAAAGATGAGTGGCTGCCGAACGCACCGCTAAAATTGGAGCTGCTGCAACTGGGAATCCGCAAGTTCACCGATGCCGGCTTTCAATTTATTGGTATGGACCATTTTGCTAAGCCTGATGACGCGCTCGCACAAGCACAACAACAAGGCCGTTTACAGCGTAACTTTCAAGGGTATACCACCGCTGGGCAAGACTGCCTCATTGGTATTGGAGCCTCATCAATCAGCCAAGTAGACGGGGTGCTATGGCAAAACGCCAAAGATATCGCCGACTACTATGCCGCTATTGATGAGGACAAATTACCGGTGGTGAAAGGCTTTCGTTTAAGCGCCGACGACCGTTTACGGGCGGCCTTAATTTCGCAGTTGATTTGTCACTTTGAGCTGGATATTAAGGCATTTTCAGCACAGTGGGCACTTACTTCAGCGAATGTTGACTTCTGGACCTATTTTGCCGATAGCTATCGCAAGTTGCAGCCGTTTATCGACGATGGTTTGGTCACCGTGAGTGGCTCGCACATCACGGTGACCGCGCTGGGTCGGTTATGGGTGCGCAGTATCTGCGCCTGTTTCGATGCGTACCTTGACGATGCGGTTACTGCGCCGCGCTACTCCAAGGTGGTGTGAGGCCGCTTGCTGACGATGATAATGGCGGGCTTGGTGTTCTTGGCGCCGGCCCGCGCTAAAGGCCGATACCCGCTTTAAGTAACCAATCACCCGCGTACCATAATCAATATCTTCCGACCCACAACGTGAGCAATACGGCAAGGTGCGTTTATCAATGTGCTCACAGTCGTTACAAATGGTGATCTTCACATTCACGCAAAAATAATTACAGCCGGTGGTCGCCGCCACGTTGAGCATATTCAGATAGCCTTCGGTGTTCAGCTTTTCTTCGAGATTGAGATGTAAGGCCGAGCCACCGTCTAAGTAGTCGATCAGCTGCCGCCCGTGTAAGATAAATTTATCCAGAGTATTGGCTTGCTCACCTTCCACTGCATAAAAATACGAGTTGTAGCAATCGCGTGGCACAAAGTAACCATCGTCACGATCCCACTTGGCGTTTTTCACGCCCAGATTTTCAGCCGGCACAAACTCGGTATTGAATAGATAACCGTACTGCTGTTTGGCCACCTTATTGGCATCAAAAATCACCTTCAAGTGACGCTGCACAAAGGCGATGTAATCAGCGTTGTTGCCGGCCTTCAGACCTTGTGATTCAGCCGCCTCAACCATGCCGTTAATACCAATGGTGAGAAACTGTTTATCCAAGCTGATAAAACCAGCATCGTACACCGTCAGCAAACCCGCCGCTAAGTAACGCTCCATCAGTTTACGATAAGCCACTTGGTAGCGGTGAATTTTGCTGACTTCGGTGGCGAGGTCGCGGCTATCTTGCACTAAGCGGTTCATGTTCAGCGTGATCACGTTAATCGACCCAGTG
>CAYXGO010000142.1:0-2011 GCA_964464575.1 uncultured Pseudomonas sp.
ATTGATAGGCATTAAAAACCGGGGCACTTCAACTGCCCCGGTTTTTTATTACCTGTGTTATGCCGGTAGGCGAATCACTCGCCTACTTCAGGTTCTCTTCGAACAGCATAAAGATACGACGATATTCATCTAGCCAGCTTGATGGCTGCCGAAAACCATGCGGTTCAACCGGGTAAATCGCCGTCTCAAAATTGATATTCTCATGCTCAATCAAGCGTTGTACCACGCGCACGCTATCTTGGAAGAACACGTTGTCATCCACCATAGGTGACATGATCAATAGCTGATCACGAAGCCCTTCGGTGAAATAAATCGGCGAGCTACGGCGATAGGCAATCGGGTCGTCATCAGGCAAGTTCAAGATATTTGAGGTGTAACCAGTATTGTAATGCGCCCAATCACTGACCGGACGCAGTGCCGCGCCAGCTTGGAACAAGCCCGGCTCTTTGAACAACGCCATAAAGGTTAAGAAGCCGCCGTACGAGCCACCATAGGTACCCACGCGGTTGGTATCAACATTGGCGTTCACACCAGCCCACTTCACCACATCAATTAAGTCTTCAACCTCTGGAGTACCCATTTGCCGATAGATGGCTGTGCGCCAATCACGGCCATAGCCTTTTGAGCCACGATAGTCGAGATCAAGCACCACATAGCCGTGTTCGGTGAGCATGCTATGGAACATAAACTCGCGCTGATAGTTCGACCAACCACCGTGAGCGTTCTGCAAGTAGCCGGCACCGTGAATAAAGACCACCGCTGGATACTTCTCGGTACGATTAGGATCATAATCGGCTGGATAATACACCCGTGTATAGATAGGGTCCGCGACATGACTGGACGCAATCGACACAATTTGTGGAGCAGCCCAATCAATCGCTAAGTACGCATCGCTCACCGTATTGGTCAAACGTTGTGCCGTGGCATCTGCGCCGATTGCTTGATGGTAGAGTTCTGGTGGCGTCAGTGCCGTAGAATGAGAAATCAGTAGCTGATCTTCATTCGGGCTCAATTCATAATTATTGATACCACCAAGGTCAGTCAGTTGTTCAAGTTCGCCGCTGGCAGTTGCTACACGGAAAATCTCATAGTTACCTGGATGGGGCTTATTACCACTGAAATAGATGTATGAACCATCGCCATTCACCTGCGGATCTTCAGTGACATACTTGCCTGAGGTTAGCTGACGCTCTTTGCCATTCAACGGTTTCACATAAAGATGCGCGTAGCCATCTTGTTCCGATTGATACCACAGCGTGCTGCTGTTCGGTAAAAAACCAAATTCATTGTGTGCGTAGTTGATCCATGCTTCGTCGGTTAAGCGATGTTGGCTCTGCAACTGCTTCCCAGCAAAGTCAAAACTGGCGATCCAACGATCTTTATTGTCCCATGCTTCCAGCATCACCACCGCGTGGCTGCCATCATGGTTCCAGCGAAATGCTCCGCCATTCATGAGGGTGATCGGCCGTGGTTTTTTCTCGCTGGTGTAGGTTTTGCCTTGGGCCTGGTAGTTTTCTGCTTTCACCGCCGCTAACGCATCATCGTCGTATCCGGGCAGAGTATTGTAGGTGTAGGTGGTTTTACTGCCATCGGTTAAATTGAGAGCCATCACGGTATGTTCAACGGGTTTGGCATCTGCCACCCGACGGCGCACATCACGGGCTTTAACACGGCCATCTTCGGCCACATAATCGGGCATGATATCGCCCTCACCGCGCCATCCTTGTGGGCTGGTGATAGCAACCAACAATTTATCACCGGCCGGTGACAGGCTGGCCGCAACGATTTGTTTTTTATTGCCTAAGTAGAATGGCTGCGGCGCCAAGCTACTATTACTGTCTGCCAATAGTTGCTGCTGGGCAAAACGCTCAGCACGATCGTTACGCTCTTTTTGCACAAACTCAATCAAGTCGATTTGCTCGCGGGCAATAAAATCTTTCGCTGCGGCATTGGCTTCTGGCGCTTCACGAGTTTCTAGGCTGGCTAACTGGATAGTCAGCCCAGAGCGCGG
>CAYXGO010000142.1:2021-4364 GCA_964464575.1 uncultured Pseudomonas sp.
TCAATGGCAAAAAAATCGTTACCTTGACGGTATGACAAGCGGCCATCTGTTAAGAACATTAATTGATTTTGTCGCGCTTCGTCACGAGTTAACTGCTGAACCTTACCAGCAGATAAATCACGGACAAAAATATTGCCCTCAAAGGTATAGGCTAACAAACTGCGGTCACTATTATAGACACCGTCGTTATAGGCATAGTGATGTAAACGGTCGAGCGGGATTTGATGCGCCGCTTCACCATTTAACGGCAAATGATACCAATCCCGCAACAAGCTGCCTTCGCGCTTCTGTTGGTACAGTACGCCATCACCAGAGATCATCCAGTAGGCATTCTCGGGCGAACGCCCCAACCAATCTTGGTCGGCCATAATTTTTTCAAGGGTTAATTCACTACCTGCAAGCGCATTTGGATTACTGGCTAACTGTACGGTTTCAATGGGTTGTTGCGCGACATTTGACGCCATTGAAGCTTCGTTGGTGCTAACACAGGCACTTGCTAGCAAGGCGGCTGCAATAGCTAACGCGAGTTTGCTTTTCATTCTGGTTATCCTCTAAGTAAGCGTTACCGCATTAAAGCAAAAAGCCCGACACAATTCGAGTCGGGCTTTTGCTGATTGCGATGAAGTTGGCACAAATTGCGGTTAGCTTTCCGCATCAGGTTGTTTACTCGGGTGGGCAGCCGTCACCCAAGGCAACTCCAGCAACTTCTGATACATAGCTTGCAGCCGCGGATAGGGCTTCATGTCAATGCCGAAGCGCTCCGCACTGTATACTTGCGGGACTAAACAGGCATCGGCCATAGAGAACAGATTGCCGTAACAATAATCGCCACTATGATCAATGAGCGAGATTTCGAAGCTGGCAAAAGCTTTGGCAAACCAATGTGCCAGCCACGCCTTTTTTGCTTCGTCGTCCAGCTTTAAGGGGCCGCTAAGATACTGCTGCACGCGTAGGTTAATCAACGGCTGTAACTCACTGGCTAAATCTAGCGACATGGCCCGTATTTGTGCCCGATCAGCAGCCTTGCCCGGTAATAACGCTGGGCCAGGGTACTTCTCGTCAAGGTATTCCATAATAGCCAACGATTGGTGAATGACAGTCTTGCCATCCACCAAGGTCGGTACCAAGCCGTTCGGATTTAGTTGCCGATAGGCTTGTTGGTGTTGCTGACCGCCATCACGCAACAAATGGACCGGCAGATACTGGTAATCAAGGCGCTTAAAATTCAGTGCAATACGCGCTCGATAGCTGGCGCTCGAGCGCCAATACCCATAGAGTTCCATCAGCGTGCTCACTCCTTAGCAAATTAGCTGGTTAGTCGGCTTGCGGCGCTGCTGTTGGTTCAGTGTAGGCCACCACCTGCTGTTCAATGCTGCCAAAGATACTCATGCCCTGCTGGTCCAGCATCTCAATTTTGATGCTGTCACCAAACTGCATAAACTGCGTACTTGGCTTACCGTCACGAATGGTTTCAATCATTCGCACTTCGGCAATACAGCTATAGCCTAGACCACCTTCGGCGATTGCGCTGCCATGACCAGTGCCCTGTTTGTTCGAAACAGTGCCTGAACCAATGATGGCACCAGCGCTCAAATGCCGTGTTTTTGCAGCATGAGCAACAAGTTGCGCGAAATTAAAGGTCATATCCACACCAGCGTTGGGCTGACCAAATAATTGCCCATTGAGTTCGCTCAACAGCGGCAAATGCACTTTATGGTCCTGCCATGCTGCGCCGAGTTCGTCGGGCGTTACTGCCACGGGTGAGAACGCTGACGACGGTTTGGACTGAAAAAAGCCAAAGCCTTTGGCTAATTCATTGGGAATTAAACCGCGCAATGACACATCGTTGACCAGCATCACCAAGCGAATATAATCGCCGGCATGATTGGCTGATGTGCCCATCGGCACGTCATCGGTGATCACCGCCACTTCGCCTTCAAAATCGATACCCCAAGCGGTATCGGCCATTTCAATCGGGTCTTTGGGGCCAAGAAAATCATCCGAACCGCCCTGATACATCAGCGGATCGGTCCAGAAACTTTCAGGCATTTCGGCATTGCGCGCTTTGCGCACTAATTCCACGTGATTAACATAGGCGCTGCCGTCGGCCCATTGATAAGCGCGTGGTAACGGTGATTCACAGAGGTTTTGGTCAAACGCCACCGCTTCACTGAGCTCACCGGCATTCAATGCCGCATAGATCGGCTCTAGAGCTGGCGCAATACCGTCCCAATCATCCAACACTTCTTGCAGCGTTGCGGCAAGTGCCGGCACTGCAACAGCGTGGCGCAAATCACGACTGACCAACATCAGTTGGCCGTCGCGGGTTCCATTTCGATAACT
>CAYXGO010000143.1:0-4340 GCA_964464575.1 uncultured Pseudomonas sp.
GTCAATGACTTCAAGATCACGGAGTAAGTCACCACACCGTGTAAAATCAACACACCTAGCACCAGCAGGAAGTATTTGCCCAGGCTATAAATGGTCTCAAACTCGGTTTCAGTGAACAGCTTCGCCATTAGCGCAAACACACCATAAGGCGCTAAGTTCATCAAAATAATGACTAACTTCATGATCACTTCGTTGAAGTCTTCAAATAAGCCCTTTAAGCGGTCACCTGATTTGCCAACTAAGGCCATGGCAATACCAAACAGCAAGGCAAAGACAATCACTTGCAACATATTGCCATCGGCAAAGGCATCAAACGGGTTTTTCGGAAATAAATCGATGATCACTTGCGCCAGCGATGGTGCAGCTTGGGCTTGGTACGATGCCTCAGTGCTGAGCTCAATACCTGCACCCGGTTGCACTAACACGCCAAAGCCAATAGCAATCGAAATAGCTACGGCGGTGGTGATCAAGTAGAGGCCAACGGCTTTACCACCAAGCCGCCCCAGTTTGCTGGGGTCGCTCAATGAGCAGGTGCCAACCACCAAGCTGACGAATACCAGCGGTACCACCAGCATTTGCAGGGCACTGATAAAAATCTGTCCGACGACAAAGAATAAGCCTTTGGTCAGGTAACCCTCAACCAATAGGTTATCGGGGAACAACACCTTCAATAGCATGCCCACGGCAATACCCGCGAACATACCAATGACAATGCGAGTAGTGAGGCTTAATTTTTTTGAGTTATCGCTCATTTCACGAGATTCCAGCGGTTAAACGAAAGTACGGATGCCAAACAGACTAGCAGAAGTTGCTGCAACGCCAAAGTTTTGTGCGCTCAACTGCGCAATAAAAGCGCAATATAACTGCCATGCCACGGTCATGTTGTTGCACTAGGGTGATGCTGAGGTGGTGTGATCACTATCAGCAACAGCAACGGAGACCAGCCATGATCCAAGTGGAACAGGTGATACAACAGAAAATGCCGCAACTGCAGCAACACCCATGGCTGCACAAGCCTACTGTGGCATTGTTACGTAGTGTGCTATGCGAGCGTCAAATAAAAGCCTTTGCTGCGCAGTATCCGCAATTACACGGCTTGGAATTTGTTGAGCACGTGCTGGATTTCTTCAATTTCACTTACTCAGCGCGGGATGCCGAGAAAGACAATATTGCCAGCCAAGGGCGGCTCATTATTGTTGCCAACCACCCGATTGGTTCACTCGATGGCTTGGCGTTGCTGAAGCTGGTCAGCGAAGTACGCAGCGACGTTAAAGTTTTAGCGAACGATATGCTGATGGCGGTAAAACCGCTGCAGGAATTACTGATTCCGGTGGCGGTATTCGGCAAGCAGGGCGAGCGCGCTAGTTTTCGTGCCATGCAACAGCACCTCGAGGCCGATGGTGCATTGATTATCTTTCCCGCTGGTGAGGTATCACGGCTGAGCCCGGTTGGCGTGCGCGATGGTAAGTGGTACAGCGGTTTTGTGCGTTTAGCCCAGCGCACCCAAACAGCGATATTACCGATTTTTGTTGGCGCCCATAATTCGGCTTTGTTTTACGGTGCATCGATGCTCTATAAGCCGTTGGGTACGCTGTTATTGGTGCAAGAGATGTTCAAACAGCAACAGCGCCATATCAAATTTCGGATTGGTGAGGTGATACCTGCCAGCGCATTACAGGGTGGCGACCATGCTGCCTCAGTGCATGACATTGCCGCCGTGGTGCGTAAACACCTGTATCGCATTGGCCATGATAAGGTTGGCTTATTACGCACCCAGCGACCGGTTGCTCGCGCCGAACCGCGGCAATTATTGAAACGCGCTATCGAAGCCTGCGAATTACTTGGCGAGACCGCCGACGGCCATCACATTTATCATTATCGCTATCAGGGCAATTCCACCATTTTGCGTGAGTTGGGGCGGTTACGCGAAATTGCCTTTCGCGCCGTTGATGAAGGCACCGGGCGGCGCCGTGATTTAGATAATTACGACACCTGGTATCAGCATTTACTGTTATGGAGCCCACAGGATCTTGAAATAGCCGGTGCTTATCGGCTTGGTGATTGCGCCGAGATCTTGGCCCAGCATGGCGTCGCAGGGCTTTATAGTCATAGTCTATTTCGTTATAGCCCCGCTATGGATAGGTATTTTAGCCAAGGCTTAGAGTTGGGCCGCAGCTTTGTGCAACCCCGCTATTGGGGGCGCCGTAGCCTAGAATATCTCTGGCAGGGTATAGGCGCGCTGCTGCATCGGCAGCCCAACTATCGCTATTTGTTCGGGCCGGTCACCTTAAGCGGTGCGCTACCGCAACAGGCAAAAGACGCCATGGTGCAATTTTTTAGCCAGCATTTTACCGATGCTGAGCAATTAGCTGCTGGGCGCACGCCATATGTCGCTGAACAGCAACCGTTAGCACCACCAAGTGCCGACTACAGCTATGATTTTGCTAGTCTAAAACAGTATTTAGCCAGTATGCAGGTAGCCATACCAACGCTTTACAAACAATATGCTGATCTCTGTGAACCCGGTGGGGTGCGCTTTCTCGCCTTTAATATCGACGCCGACTTTGCTGACGCCATTGATGGCTTGGTGATGGTGGATATTGCCCAGCTCAAGGCGAGTAAGCGAATGCGCTATATTGATGCTGGCTCGTCAGCATAAAAAAAGCCAAGTCGCTACCGACTTGGCTTTTTAGCTCATGTTTGAACAGTGATTAACTGACGTAGCTAGGGCCGAAGCCGTTGGTCCACATAATGGCCGAAGCCACCATCAGACATACCAGCATAATAAGCCCTGCGGTCACCACTGAACTGGCGTAGATAAAGCCACGCTCTTCAGGAATATGCATTAAAATAGGCACACCGGTATAGAGCAGATAAACCGAATAGGCCACGCCGGCTAAAAATACCATAGTGACAAACCACAGCTCTGGATACAGCGCGGCTACGCCTGACATGATCGCGGGTGTCGCGGTGTATGCCGCCAGTTCCATAGACTGGGTGAAGGTTGGCTTAGCGCCAAACGTTTGTGCCATCCAGTGCACCAAATAACCCAGCGCAAATACCGCAGCAAGGATACCCGCATACATGGCTACCGCCATGATAACTGCGCTTTGCTGTGATAAGAAGGTGGCCTCGCGTGCACCAATACTCCAACCTAAATGCGCTGAGGCATAATAGGCGGCTAGGCAGGGTAGTAAGGCGATAATGAGAATATGGCTGACCGCATAGGTCATGCTCTCGTGACGTTGGTCAATGCTTTTCCACTCTTCCAGTGGATGGGCGTATAATCCCCAAATATGGTTTAAAATCATGATAAACCTCTACTTCATGTGTCGTTGTTACTGCATTTTATCGTTATAGTATGTGCCACTTTTTTGCTGTGGCTTGATTCTATATTGGTCGGTTTTTCGGCAGAGTCAAGCGCTTTTTAGGCGCTGACAGGGGTGATCGGGGATATTTCCCTGCAAATTGTAATGAAATAGCGAAAAGGTTGATCAATGTGGAAAATTTATTAGCGCCAATTCGGCAATTTTTGCAGTGCGATACCCCAGCTGCTTGGGTTGATGACGCTAAAAAGCCGGAAAACTTACCGATTGTGCTGCTCGACCATTTGGTGTGCGAGTTAAAGGCGGCGCAATCGGCGCTGTTCTTAATCCGTAAATATGCGGTGGATGCCGCTAGCGGTGATGCGCTCCTGGCATGGTTAAAGCCCTACGAGGACTTCACCTATCGGCAGATCGGCGATTGGCGGCAGTTGGCCCGTGGCGACAAATTAAGCAAGCAAATGATTGCCCGCAGTGACAGTCCTTACAGCGATGACTTGATTGATAAGATGGTGCTGTTGATTAAAGAAGAGTTGCACCATTTTTATCAAGTGCTGGAGATCATGGAGAGCTACGGTATTAGCTATCGTAATATTACTTCAAGCCGCTATGCGCGCGGGCTGTTGCGGCATATTCGTACCCATGAACCGGCTACCTTAATCGACAAACTGATTTGTGGCGCCTACATTGAGGCGCGTTCGTGTGAGCGATTTGCCGCGCTGGCACCGCATGTAGATAAGCCTTTGGGCGACTTTTATATCAGCTTGTTGCGTTCAGAAGCGCGTCATTATCAGGATTATCTGAGTTTAGCCGAGCAAATTGCCGGTCATGATATAAGCGATCGGGTGGCTTTCTTTGGCCGTGTTGAGGCTGACTTAATAACCTCAGAGGATACCGAGTTTCGTTTTCACAGCGGTGTGCCACCGCTCTAAAACAATAAAGCGCCCTTTGGGCGCTTTTTGTGGAGCGTGCAGCAGTGCTTACTGCTGCACTTTAAGGTCCAGTGCCAGGTCTCTT
>CAYXGO010000144.1:0-3974 GCA_964464575.1 uncultured Pseudomonas sp.
GCAGCACTTAGCGCAGCCTTCGCCTGTTTAGCTTCAACCCACTTGGCTAAAGCTGATACTCTGGCGCTTGAAAACAGCTATCGTAGCGATGTCCCCAGTATTGAACAGGTGTTGGGCTATCCAACTGGCAGCCGAATTAGCAGCCCAGAGTCTATTCAACAGTATTTCAAAACCTTGGCCGAACAATTTCCGCAACAGGTAAAATTAAAGTCTTATGGCAAAACGTGGGAAGGTCGTGAGCTGTATTACGCCATCATATCCAGTGCAGAGAATATTGCTCAGCTGGAGCAAATCACCGCTGGCATGCAACAACTTGCCGATCCGCGTATAACCAGCAAAGAACAAGCTGCCAAACTGATCGACTCACTACCAGCAAGTATTTGGCTATCGTATGGCGTTCATGGCAACGAAATCTCTTCACCCGAAGCCGCTATGCTGACTGCATGGCATTTACTCGCCGCTGACGATGAGCACACCAAACGCTATCTTGAGCAAACCGTGGTGTATCTCGACCCGTTACAGAACCCCGATGGCCGGGGTCGTTTTGTTAGCCGTTACTACATGACCGTGGGCAGCGAACCCAGTGCCGACCGTATCTCAGCCGAACATAATGAGCCATGGCCGAGTGGACGGAGTAATCATTATTTATTTGATATGAACCGTGACTGGATTGCGTTGACCCAACCGGAAATTGCCGGGCAAGTTGATGCTCTACTCGAGCATTTACCGCTAGTATTTGTGGACCTTCATGAAATGGGCGGCGATACCAGTTACTACTTTACCCCAGAGGCACGCCCGTATAATCCGTTGATCAGCAAAACTCAGCGCGAACAGCTGTGGGTAATTGGTGAGAATAACGCGAAATGGTTTGATGAACTCGGCTACGATTACTTTACTCGCGAAATTTTTGATGCGTTCTATCCGGGTTATGGCGCAAGTTGGCCGCTCTATCACGGCACCCTGTCCATGACCTATGAAATGGCGTCGGCTCGTGGCCTGCATTTTCGCACTAAAGATGGTGATATCTTAACCTACGGCGATGGCGTGAAGCGGCATTACGTTGCCTCCATCGCCACGGTAGAATCAACCGCAGATAATCGTCGCACCCTACTCAGTAATTTCTGGCAGTATCGCCAACAGGCTATCGCCGATGGCAATAGCAGTAAGCGGCGCTTCCATATTTTCCGTGGCGATGACGATCGTGCTGGCGCCCGCCGTCTTGCCGGCTTATTGCGCCAACATGGCGTAGAAGTTAGTCAAGCCGAGCAAGGTTTTAGCGCCTGCGGCACTGAATACCCAGCCGGTAGTTTTATTGTCGATGGTGCGCAACCGGCCCATTATATGGTTCGCACCCTGCTCGATCCAGAAATTGCCATGGATAAAGCTTTTTTAGAGGACCAAGAGCGTCGCCGGGCGAATAATTTACCCGATGAAATCTACGACGTAACCGCCTGGTCATTACCGCTCATGTTTAATCTGTCGTACGACACCTGCGCCAAACTGCCGAAAGTTGCGCAACGTGACGTTGGTGAAGAACTGCTGGAACCGGGTCGCGTTACTAATCCCGATGCTAAAGTCGGCTTTATTGCCAGCTGGGGTGATATGAATAGCGGTCGCTTATTGACTGCTGCACTGCGTCAAGGGCTTACCGTCAAACGTAGTGATATGGCGTTCACCCACGCCAACGGTACTCGCTATCCAGCGGGCAGCTTGATTTTCACCCGCGCCGACAACAGCGCTGAACTGAGCAAGCAATTAACCGCCCTCGCGCAAACAACCGGGGCAATGATTGATGGCGTTGATCGCAGCTGGGTCACTGATGGGCCAAACTTTGGTTCTAACAATGTCAAACAACTACATGCACCGAATATTGCACTGGCATGGGATGAACCGTTCTCAAGCTTAAATGCCGGTCACACTCGCTTCGTGATCGAACAGCAATTTGATTATCCGGTAACGGCAATTCGCGCCAATCAATTAGCGCGTGCCGATTTAAGTCACTATCAGGTGCTAATTTTGCCAAGCATTTATGGCGATCTGCAACACAGCTTTGGCGACCGTGGCGTGGCCAACATTGAGCAATGGGTGGCCCGTGGTGGCGTGCTCATTACCCTTGCCAACGCCACTGACTGGGCGATTGAACAAGGCTTACTCGCCAGTGCAATTGAAAGCTCTACCCACTACAAAGCCAATGGCCATGGTGATAGCACTCGGGTAGAAGGTATGTTATTCCATAGTCATGAAGAGTTTGCCGATTACATCAAGCCCGACGTTGCCGCGCCCTACCCAACCTCAGGCGTATTAACGCGCTTGGACGTGGATTTGGAGCATTGGCTGACAGCCGGTATGAAGCCACAGGCCATTAGTTTAACCGTTGGTAATCGCATTTATCGGCCACTGACTATCGATAACGGCCGTAATGTCATGCGCTACGCTGCTGCCGACCAATTACTGGCCAGCGGCTACCTATGGGCTGAGAATATTGAACAGTTGGCCTACAAGCCGTTTTTGATGTGGCAACCCCGTGGTCGCGGTATGGTGATAAGTTTTGCCCAGGAGCCCACCTACCGAGCCTACATGGATGGGCTTAATATTGTCTTGATGAATGCCATATTCGGCGGTGCTGCCCACGCCACACCGCTACGTTAATTACTCCGACTGGTTGTGGTCAGCCGCAATGCGCGACGCGACTGCACCACGCTGGTCTCGGTATTTGGCATCTTTACGTTTACTGTAGGGGCGCAAGCACGGCTCATCGAGCTGTTCAAAGCTAAGCGCCCCTATTTTCATTAATGGCCGTAGCGCTAACGGCAACTTGCCACTGTTGTAGAACTCCAACACCACCTGCCCTGACCAACCCGGGTCAATACGATGTGCGGTAACATGCACCATCAATCCTAGACGGGCTAATGACGAACGGCCATCTAACCAGCCCACCATGTCATCGGGTAGCGTCACCGCTTCATGAGTAACAGCCAGAGCAAATTCACCTGGGTGGATAAAAAACGCCTGTTCAGGGGTCAGCACAATGGCCTCACTCATGACTTGCGAAATTGCCCGGTCAATATCTTCACGGGTACCGCTGATATCAATAAACGGTGCAGCGTGGTCTTGCAACACTCGAAATTCATTACCCAAGCGAATATCAACGGTCACACCGGTAATATCTTCACTTTGTGGCGGCGGATCGATAATAATCCGACCGGCTGCCAAATAAGCTTCTATTTGTCCATCAGTTAAACGCATAAGACTCTCCTGTAAGACGCTATTATGGCTTGCTGGTTACTTGTTGGTAAAGCTGCATAGCTAATTGCTGTGCACTGTCTGCCATCAGCGCCACTAACGGGTCAGCGGGAGCCTGCACCGCCAACGGCACGCCCTCATCGAGCGCTGCTCGCAGGCGCGCGGCAAGTGGCCATTGGCCGAGCAGCGGTACGCCTTCGCGCTGTGCCACATGAGCACCACCGCTGCTGCCAAAAATGGCCTCATGATGGCCACACTGAGAACACTCAAAATAGCTCATATTCTCAATAATACCGGTCAGTGGAATTCCCACTTTACGAAACATTTCGATGCCTTTCTCGGCGTCCGCTAAGGCCACAGTTTGTGGGGTGGTCACCACCACCGCACCAGTTATTGGTAATTTTTGTGCCATGGTTAGTTGAATATCACCGGTGCCCGGCGGCATATCAATAATCAGGTAATCGAGTTGTGGCCACTGGCAATCGCGAAACAGCTGTTGCAAAGCGGCACTGGCCATCGGCCCACGCCAAATGGCCGGCGCCTTAGCATCAGTGAGGTACCCCAACGAAGTCACCCATACGCCATGACGATGATGCGGCAACATTTTATTTTGCTGGGTGTAGTTTAACTTTTCCTCGGCACCACCCATCATAGTTGGCAACGACGGCCCGTAAACATCGGCATCGAGTATCCCCACCGTGGCGCCAAAACTAGCTAAAGCCAACGCCAAT
>CAYXGO010000144.1:3984-4303 GCA_964464575.1 uncultured Pseudomonas sp.
GCACGCTCACTGAGGATTTACCCACCCCACCTTTGCCGGACGAGACCACAATAACATTACCGTAAATCAGTGGTAGTTCTGGCTGTGAGTTAGCTAACTTGTGAATCTTTAACTGTAGCTTCCAGGCTAGCTTGCCTAGCACTGGATCGGCGCGAAACGGCGTTAAAAATGACTCTCCGGCAGCAAATGGTAGGGTTAAGGTGGCTTGCTGGCCAACAACCTGTAGCCATTCAGTCGGCAATTTGCCCTGCCAACCGGGGATCCGCAGCTGTTCATAGGCAGCGGCTATGGGGTCGCCTGAAAACCATTTTTCGAACAT
>CAYXGO010000145.1:0-4278 GCA_964464575.1 uncultured Pseudomonas sp.
CTTGATGGTCAGCGCACCTACATTGAAGGCAAAGACTTACCGCTCGAAGAAACCATCGCCAACATGACCGCTATGCTGGCCAAGCTGGGCATGAAAATTGAGATTGCCTCGTGGCGCAACATTGTGCCGCATGTGTGGTCGCTGCATATTCGTGATGCCGCCTCACCCATGTGCTTCACCAACGGCAAAGGCGCCAGCAAAGAAGCGGCGTTAGCCTCGGCACTCGGCGAATTCATTGAACGCTTAAGTTGTAACTTTTTCTACAACGACCAATTTTTTGGCGAAGACATTGCCGCCAGTGAGTTCGTGCATTACCCCAATGAAAAGTGGTTTACCCTGACCGCTGACGATAGCTTGCCCGACGGCCTGCTCGACGATTACTGCTTGAGCATCTACAACCCCGATGATGAGCTGCTCGGTTCGCATTTAATTGATACCAACTCGGGCCGCGCTGACCGCGGTATTTGTGCGCTACCGTTTGAACGCCGTAGTGATGGCGAGACGGTCTACTTTCCATCGAATTTGATTGAAAACCTATACTTAAGTAACGGCATGAGCGCCGGTAATACCCTTGCTGAAGCGCAAGTACAGTGCTTGTCGGAGATTTTTGAACGGGCCATTAAGCGGCAAATCATTGAGCAAGAAATTGCTCTACCCGACGTGCCTACCGAGGTGTTGGCGCGCTATCCACACATTGTTGAGGGCATCGCCGCGCTCGAGGCGCAAGGTTTTCCGGTACTGGTAAAAGATGCCTCATTGGGCGGCCAGTTCCCGGTGGCTTGCGTGACCTTAATGAACCCGCGTACCGGTGGCGTATTTGCCTCATTTGGTGCGCACCCAAGCATGGCCGTAGCCATTGAACGCAGCTTAACCGAGCTGCTGCAAGGGCGCAGTTTCGAGGGCTTAAACGACTTGCCACCACCCACCTTTAACTCACAAGAAGTCAGTGAACCGAACAACTTTGTTGAGCACTTTATTGACTCATCAGGGGTGATTTCGTGGCGTTTCTTCAGCGCTAGCGCCGACTATGCCTTTGTTGATTGGGATTTCTCCGGTAGCAACCAAGCAGAGGCCGACGCCTTGTTTGGCATTCTCGATACCATGGACTATGAGGTCTATATGGCGGTGCATACCTCATTGGGCGCGCCGGTCTGTCGTATTTTGGTGCCGGGCTTTTCGGAAATTTACGGCGTTGAAGACTTAGTTTGGGATAACACCAACGTCGCGCTGCAATACCGTGAGGATATTCTCAATCTGCACCGCCTGAGCGATGCCGAACTCACCGACTTGGCGGAACGACTAGAGGAAAGTCAGCTTGACCAGTACATGGATGTCATCACCCTAATTGGAATTGAGTTTGATGAGAACACGGTGTGGGGCCAGCTGACTATTTTAGAGCTGAAAACGCTAATTTATTTAGCCTTAGGCCGCCACGAAGATGCTCTGGAAGGGGTAGAAACCTTCTTACAATACAATGACAACACCGTGGCGCGGCAATTGTTCTACCGCGCCATGCAAGCAGTGCTGGAAATTGCTCTGGATGACGAGTTAGAGCTTAGCGACTATCAGCATAACTTGACCCGCATGTACGGTGAGCAGGTCATGGCTGAAGTGATTGGCTCGGTCAACGGCAGCGTACGTTTTGCCGGCTTAACGCCCACCAACATGCAGCTTGAAGGCCTCGATAAGCATTTGCGCTTGATTGACAGCTACAAGAAGCTGCACGCTTGGCGCGCTCAGCACAGCCGGTAATAAAGGGATTCTCGCAGGGCTATTCGGGTTATTCGCCCTGCCACAGTTCCAGAGCGAGAGTAATTTGCTGGTCGCCATCGCTGATATACATCTGGCCATCGCTGATCAGCACACCCCAATGGGTATTGCGCTGCAGTTTGCTGGCCACTTCCGCCAACGCCTCTTGCGGTAAAGCCAGCACCCGCACATTGCTCAAGTGAGTAACTTGGGGCAACACCTTGTCGCGCCACAACCGGGCATTACCATACACCAGTACTGACATGGCTGGCGCGCGCCGGCTCGCTTTGATGATACGTGCCGCATCGGGCTGGCCTACGTCTATCCAATGCTCTAAGGCGCCGGTCAAATCACTTTGCCAAAGCGCCGCTTCATCGCTATCAGATAGCCCACGCCCAAACGCCAACTGTGGGTGATAAAACAAGGCATAAGCTAATACCCGGCTGGCCAGGCGTATTTCGGTCTCCGACGGGTGCCGCGCCACGGTAAACTTCACGCTCTCGTAAACGCCGCGGTCGGTATCGGAAATATCCAAGCTGATTTTATACGGGGTAGCTTGTAGCGCCATGGTTCCGCCGTGTATTGATGAGTGGTGGCCCCTCCCAGATTTGAACTGGGGACCAACCGATTATGAGTCGGCTGCTCTAACCACTGAGCTAAGGGGCCATTAAGATGGGAAGTCTATTCCCATGGGAATTGCAAAGCGGCGGCAAGTATAAGGAATTTTGCTACGCTTGTCATGACCCTGCGGCATAAAAAAGCCCCGCGCGGTTGCACCGAGCAGGGCTGTATCATTCATCGCTAAAGCTTAGTCGTCTAGGAACGATTTCAGCTGCTCTGAGCGGCTCGGATGGCGCAATTTACGCAGCGCCTTGGCTTCAATTTGACGAATCCGCTCACGGGTTACGTCGAACTGTTTGCCGACCTCTTCCAGGGTGTGATCGGTGTTCATGTCGATACCAAAACGCATGCGTAGAACTTTGGCTTCGCGCTGGGTTAAGCCACCAAGCACTTCACGCACAGCGTTACGCAGGCTTTCTGAAGTGGCAGAATCGACCGGCAGATCCAAGGTGGTGTCTTCAATAAAGTCACCTAAATGCGAATCTTCATCATCACCAATAGGCGTCTCCATAGAGATTGGCTCTTTGGCGATTTTCAGCACTTTGCGGATCTTGTCTTCTGGCATCATCATGCGTTCTGCCAATTCTTCTGGCGACGGCTCGCGACCCATCTCTTGCAGCATTTGCCGTGAAATACGGTTGAGCTTGTTGATGGTCTCGATCATGTGCACCGGAATACGAATGGTCCGCGCTTGGTCCGCAATGGAGCGGGTAATAGCCTGACGTATCCACCAGGTGGCATAGGTTGAGAACTTATAACCACGACGGTATTCAAACTTGTCCACCGCTTTCATCAAACCAATGTTACCTTCTTGAATCAGGTCCAAGAATTGTAAGCCACGGTTGGTGTATTTTTTGGCGATTGAAATTACCAAACGCAAGTTGGCCTCAACCATTTCTTTCTTGGCGCGGCGGGCTTTGGCTTCACCAATCGACATACGGCGGTTGATGTCTTTTACCTTGGCGATGGTCAG
This sequence comes from uncultured Pseudomonas sp., assembly GCA_964464575.1. Lineage (GTDB taxonomy): Bacteria > Pseudomonadota > Gammaproteobacteria > Enterobacterales > Alteromonadaceae > Pseudidiomarina. The sequence continues at coordinate 3,344 of CAYXGO010000145.1, forward strand.
CCCGGTTTCCACTTCAACTTCGGCGAGCTTGTGAATGCATCGCTCGATTTCTGGCTGCAAGGTGGCCAGTGCTTCAGCATAGCTGTCTTTGCCAGTAGCGGCAGCGGCTAACCACGCGGTGCTGTTTTCGTTGCCTGAAAACACTTTCATAAAGGTGCGTTTCGGCATAGCAGCCTGTTCAACACACATTTTCATGATTAAACGTTCTTGCACACGCACCCGATGCATCATGTCGCGCATATCTTTGACCAAGCGGTCAAACTGCTTCGGTACTAAGCGGAACTGCTTGAACAGCTCGCTTAAAGCATCAATTTCAGTACGCGCTTTGGCGTGATCGCGGCCATGCTTGCTGATGGCTTTACGAGTTTTTTCGTACTGCTCGCGCAACTCAGCGAATTTCTGCCGCGCGAATTCTGGGTCAATACCGGTATCGGCCGTATCATCATCATCGCTACTGTCGTCGGCATCATCGTCTTCGTCATCGAGCTCTTTATCGCTCAATTCAGAGCCAATGTGGGTAGCAACAACCGGTGCGGTGTCTACTTCATTGGGGTCGATAAAGCCTGAGATGATATCGGTCAGACGCATCTGCTCTGCTTCGCAGGCATCCCACTGATCGAGTAAGAAATTAATGGCTTCTGGATATTCCGCCACCGAGCATTGAACTTGGTTGATACCATCTTCAATACGCTTGGCGATGTCGATTTCGCCTTCACGGGTTAACAATTCAACCGTACCCATTTCACGCATGTACATGCGCACTGGGTCGGTGGTTCGGCCTAGCTCACCGTCAACGCTGGCTAGTGCTTGCGCAGCAGCTTCAGCAGCATCTTCATCGGCGGTGTCTTCGCTCATCATCAATTCATCGGCATCGGGTGCAGTTTCAAACCCCTGAATACCCATGTCATTGATCATGCCAATGATGTCTTCAATTT
>CAYXGO010000146.1:0-4266 GCA_964464575.1 uncultured Pseudomonas sp.
GATATGCCAGCGTTACCACTGAAAATTATGATGAACGTGGGTAACCCTGACCGCGCTTTTGACTTTGCGCAATTGCCCCATGCTGGGGTTGGTTTAGCGCGGTTGGAGTTCATCATTAACCGTATGATCGGGGTACACCCCAAAGCATTACTTAATTTTGATCAACAAAGCAAAGCCTTACAGCAGCAAATTAGTACGCTGATGGCCGGTTATTCGTCACCGCGGGAATACTATGTCGGTAAATTGACAGAAGGTATTGCTACGCTAGCGGCTGCCTTCGCGCCTGAACGCGTTATTGTGCGCATGTCTGATTTTAAATCGAATGAATACGCCAACTTAGTTGGTGGCCGTCAATACGAACCCCACGAAGAAAACCCGATGTTAGGGTTCCGCGGTGCGTCACGGTACATTTCAGACGATTTCCGTGAATGTTTTGCCATGGAATGTGAAGCCCTAAAGCGTGTTCGTAATGACATGGGGCTGACCAACGTTGAGATCATGATCCCATTCGTGCGTACCCTCGAAGAGGGTCGCAAAGTGATTGACCTGCTTGCAGAACAAGGTTTGCGCCAGGGCGAGCGTGGGCTGCGCGTGATTATGATGTGTGAACTACCGTCAAACGCTTTATTGGCGGAGCAATTCCTCGATATTTTCGATGGCTTCTCGATTGGCTCGAACGATCTTACTCAGTTAACCCTTGGCCTTGATCGTGATTCGGGGGTTATTGCACACCTGTTTGATGAGCGTAATGAAGCAGTGAAAGCCATGTTATCCATGGCCATTAAAGCGGCTAAGAAAAAAGGTAAATATGTCGGTATTTGTGGTCAAGGGCCATCGGATCACGCTGATTTTGCCGCATGGCTGGTTGAACAGGGTATTGATTCGGTGTCATTGAACCCTGATACCGTGGTCGAAACATGGCTTTATTTGGCGGAGCAACATAAGTAGTGAAACAACGCTTAGCGGTTTTAGATCAGTACCAACGGCTGCAGCACACTTATCGCGACTTTATTGAACGTTTACAACACAGTCAAATTGCCGTTGATATAGATGCCAGTTATGCCGCTCGGCTGATTGCGGCAACCGACAACAGTGTTTATCAGCAGCTACCGCAAGCGGTTCTGTACCCGCACACTGAGCAAGCGCTGGTCGCGCTGTTGCGCTTAGCCAACAGTGCCGACTTTTCGGCGCTGCAATTTAGCCCCCGCGGCGGCGGTACTGGGACTAATGGCCAAGCCTTGACCGCTGGTATCGTGATCGATTTAAGCCGTCATTTTTCGGCGATCACAGAGTTACATGCCGAGCAGGGCTGGGTTCGTTGTCAAGCAGGCGTGATCAAAGATCAATTAAATGACCAACTGCGCAGCAGTGGTTGGTTTTTCTCGCCAGACTTGTCCACCAGCAACCGCGCAACTATAGGCGGCATGATCAATACCGATGCGTCCGGGCAAGGTTCGTTGGTGTACGGTAAAACCAGTGATCATGTGCTTGGTTTGCGCGCGGTATTGGTCTCTGGTGAGGTGATTGATACCTATCCACGTAGTCTGCAGCAGGCGCGTGATATAGCGGCCGGTCAGAGCGTTGAAGCGGCGCTGTATCGGCAGGCCATAGCCAGTTGTGTGGATCAACGGGCCTTGGTCGATGCAACCTTTCCAGCATTAAACCGGTTTTTGACTGGCTATGATCTCAAGCATTGTTACGATCCTGAACAGCAAACTATTGATCTATCAAGATTATTGGCTGGTTCTGAAGGTACCTTAGCGTTTATTACCGAGGCTAAACTCAGTCTCGATCGCATTCCAAAGCAGCGCTTGTTGGTGACCATCAAGTATCGTGATTTTCAAGCGGCACTGGAACATGCACCGCGATTAGTGGCAGCGCAAGCTACCTCAGTGGAAACCATTGATAGCACGGTATTGAATTTAGCGCGGCAGGATATTATTTGGCAGCAAGTTCAGCAGCAATTGCAAGAAGTTGCCGAGCAGCCACTGATGCAAGGTATCAATTTGGTCGAATTTACAGCTACTGAAGCCGCTGATATCGACAACAAATTAGCCACGCTACTTGCTGACCTCGACCAAACTATCGCAACCGCGTCAGCGCAAGGAGTATTGGGCTACTCGGTGTGTCGTGATGGTGCCAGTATTCATCTGATTTACGCCATGCGCAAAAAAGCGGTAGGGCTATTAGGCAATAGCAAAGGTGCGCGTAAACCTATTGCTTTTGCTGAAGATACCGCAGTGCCGCCTGAGCATTTAGCCGCTTTTATTGCTGAATTTCGGCAATTACTCGACCATCATCAACTCAGTTATGGCATGTTTGGTCATGTCGATGCTGGCGTGCTGCATGTGCGTCCAGCCCTTGATATGACTGATGATAACGACCAGCAATTATTACGCCAAATTAGCGACCAAGTAGCGGCCTTGACCGCTAAGTATGGCGGTTTGATGTGGGGCGAACATGGCAAGGGCTATCGCTCTGAGTATGCGCCACGATTTTTCGGCGCGCTGTATCCTGAGCTGCAACGTATCAAAGCGGCTTTTGACCCGCGTAATCGGCTGAATCCGGGTAAAATTTGTACCCCGATAGACAGTTCAGACGTTTTAGTGTCCGTGGATGCCATTAAGCGTGGCCACTATGACCGGCAGATCCCGTTGGCGGTCCGCGATAGTTTTGCTGCGGCAATGAACTGTAATGGCAATGGACTATGCTTTAACTATGTGGCTGAAGCCACTATGTGTCCGTCGTATCGGGTTTCCGGCGAACGCCTTCATTCTCCCAAAGGCCGTGCCGGGCTTATTCGTGAATGGTTGCGGTTGACTCACACCAGTGGCGTTGATGTCAGTGCTTTGCCAGTTGCAACACCGCTATGGTCGAAACGATCCGCTAGCGCCAATAGCGGTGATTTTAATCATCAGGTAAAAGCGTCGATGGACGCCTGCTTAGCCTGCAAGGCCTGCGCCACGCAATGTCCAGTGAAAGTAGATGTGCCGGCGTTTCGCGCTCGTTTTTTGGCTTGGTATCATCAGTTGTATCGGCGTCCGTTAGCTGATTATCTGGTTGCTGGTATTGAGCGCTTAGCCCCGCGTTTAGCGGTTTTTCCGCGGCTCAGTAATGCCTTGACTCACAATCGCTTCAGCCGCTGGCTGCTGAAACAAACTATCGGCTATGTCGATGCCCCAAAACTTTCCGTACCGAATGTGAATCAGCGCTGGGATAGGCACGGTTGGCTGCGCTTGTCGGTGCCGCAAATTGAACAATTTGATGCGCAGCAGCGCCAGGCTATGGTGGTGTTAGTCGCTGATCCATTTACGCGCTATTACCACGCTGAACTGATTGAAGCGGCGGCGCTGGTGATCACCAAACTCGGCTATCAAGCGGTGCTTGTTGAGGGTATCGGAAACGGCAAAGCTCTCCATGTGAAGGGTTTTCTGCAGCAATTTGAGCAGGTGGCTCATCACAACAGCGGTTTGCTCAAACGTCTTGCCGCGCTCGATATACCGCTGCTGGGTGTTGATGCAGCGTCGGTATTATTGTTCCGCGATGAATATCGGCAGATTAGCACTGACGCGCACGACTTTACCGTACAGTTAGCGCATGAATGGCTGATGGAGCAGTTGCCGAAATTGGAGCTACTGAAACACGCTGAAGTGCAGTCCGTTGGTCACTTACTGAGCCACTGCACCGAGCAAAGTGCTTTACCTGCCAGTGCCAAACAATGGCAGCAGATTTTTGCTGCGGCCAATTTGGAATTGACCCCGGTAGCTACGGGATGTTGCGGCATGGCAGGTACCTATGGCCATGAACGCCAGCATCTAGATGCCAGTAAGAAACTCTATCAATTATCGTGGGAACAGCCAGTAGCGGCAGCGGAGCAGGTGGTAGCGACTGGTTTTTCGTGTCGCTGTCAGGTACAGCGTTTTAGTCAGAAGCGGGCGCTTCATCCGTTACAAATACTCGCCGCACAACTGTCGTAGTTGCACGGCGAGCAATCATCAGGCTATGACGCTGCGCGTTCGGCCTTTTTCTTAGCAATGACTTCGCGCGCTAATTCATCAGCAATTTGCCCAGTCGGACGATTTTCAGCTTTTGAGCGAGTGAAGATGGTGGCTAAGGTATTGTAGATATCACGCACTTTTTGGTCGGTTTCAGTACGGCTCATGTTAGCCGCTTCGCTACAAACGTGAATCACACCACCGGCGTTAATGACGTAATCAGGGGCATACAAAATACCCATATCCATCACCATTTGGTCATGTGCAGGGG
>CAYXGO010000147.1:0-4182 GCA_964464575.1 uncultured Pseudomonas sp.
CACTTGGTTGGTCATTGTTCCCAAGTCAAGCCGACACCATTGATGACCTGTTGCAACAGGCCAATGAAATGATGTACCGGCAAAAGTCGATTTAAAACTGTTTCCGCGTGGTGTTATGGTTACCAATGAAATTGACTAGTGCATCAATGGTCATTGGCCTCGCATATAAGTAGCCTTGCATTTCTTGACACCCTTCTTGTTGCAAGAAGCGCGCTTGTTGGGGTGTTTCGACACCTTCAGCAACGACCCGTAAATTCAGCGCATTAGCCATCGCCAAAATGGTGCGGACAATCTTCGCGTCGCTTAAGTTATTGCCGATGTCGCGGATGAACGACTTATCAATTTTCAGCTCTTGAATAGGGAGTTGGCGTAGGGTGCTGAGTGATGAGTAACCAGTACCGAAATCATCCAACGAGACCTGCACCCCGCGCTCACGTAGCCCGCTCAAAACTGTCTTAATACGCTCCATGTTCAATAATGCCGAGGTTTCGGTCAGCTCTAATTGGACCAGTGACCAGCCGCCATGCAGGCCATCCAGATTACGCAAAAACCGTTCCAAGCTGCGTTCTGAATTAAAATCGGCCGCTGAAACGTTAAAGGAAACGCGTTTTACCTCATGGTACAACAGCTTGTGTTGATGCAATTCGTGCAGTGCACGCCGCATGACAAAGTCGGTGATTTCAGAAATGACACCATGCTGCTCGGCCAGTGGAATAAACTGATCGGGACTAATCCAACCATGCTGCGGATGTTGCCAGCGCAGTAGCACTTCAACACCAGTGATGAGATTGCTGGTTGCCGAAAACTGAGGTTGGTACATCACGCTGAGTTCATCGACAGCGAGGGCTCGTTTTAAGTCCATCAGTAAGCGCGCTCGATGATTCGCATGTTCACGATAGGCGGCGCGATAAGTGCGAATATGATTCGAGCCGGCAGCTTTGGCTTCTTCGAGCGCCAAACTGGCTTCATCGATAAGCGTGCGACTGCTGTCACCATCACGCGGAAATAGAGCGATACCAATGCTAACGGTGAGGTGCAAATCGGGAAGGTTTTCAACCGGTAGTTGGCGGACTCGTTGCTGTAATTTTTCCAAAATTGGAATCACACCATCTGGCCAGAGTGTCGCCGGCAGCGCCACGGCAAATTCATCACCACCAATACGGCCAATGATCACGCGTTGCTGAAAATGGTTGCGTAATAGTAGCGCAAACTCTTTTAGATAACGGTCGCCTGATTGAATGCTGGCATTGCTATTAATCTGCTTAAAACCGTCGATATTGAGGAGTACCAACACCAGCGGCTGGTCTTGTTTTTTGGAAAATTTTAATTCGATGTCGAGGTCACGACTAAACATGTGCCGATTGAGTAGGTGTGTTAATGCGTCTTGTTCGTTTAAGGTACGCTCACGCATTAAAGCACTATACACCAGAGCATATAGCATTACTGCGGTGACCAGCACGTAGGTGAGGCCTTTATAGGTTTGTAGTTGGGTCAATAATTCTGGCTGCTCAACCAAGGCTAATAAGGCTTGGTCTGAAAAATTGATCCATAGCACGCCCAACACCCCATAACACAGGGTAATCAAGGCGGCTGCTCGATTCGGTGTCATGTGCAATGCCTCGGTTAATGTGAACCTGATGCGATTCACATTAACCCTAGCATAGAATCAAAATATTGCAGATTTTTTAATAGCCGAGGAAATAACGATAACTTTAGCTAATCGTGTAAATAACGAGCATGAAAAGCAATGTGCTCAGCAATAAAACTGGCGATGAAATAATAGCTGTGATCATAGCCTGGCTGCATCCGTATCGTCGCCTCAATAGCGGCTTGTTGACAGGCTTGTTGCAAGCGCTCGGGGCGCAGCTGGGTATTAACAAAGTTGTCGCTATCACCTTGGTCAACCAGCAGTGGCGGAGGGGTATAGCCGGCCTCAATTAACCGCACGCTATCGTAGCTTGCCCACGCCTCTTGGTTTTGCCCTAGATAGCCACTGAAGGCTTTAAGACCCCAAGGGCAATCACTGGGGTTGGTAATTGGTGCAAATGCCGACACGCTGCGATAACTGCTGCTATTGCGTAAGGCAATGACGAGCGCACCATGCCCGCCCATAGAGTGACCACTAATACTGCGTACCTGGGTAATTGGCAATTGTGCTTCCAGCAACTGTGGCAATTCATCAACAATGTAATCGTACATGCGGTAATGCTTAGCATAAGGTTGTTCGCTAGCATTCAGGTAAAAGCCAGCGCCTAAGCCAAAATCATAGGCCTGCTCGGGGTCATCCGCGACCCCGTCACCGCGCGGGCTAGTATCGGGAATGATCAAGGCGATACCGTGCATAGCGGCATATTGCTGAGCACCGGCCTTATGGCTAAAGTTTTCGTCGCTGCAGGTGAGCCCAGATAACCAGTAAAGCGCAGGCACCGGGCCGTGTTCGGCTTGCGGTGGCAAATACACACTCAGCCTCATAGTACAGTTTAAGCACGCCGAAGCGTGCTCAAACTGCAGTTGCTGACCACCGAATAACTTATGACTGGCACGCTTATTCAGCATAATGAATCACCGTACGAATAGATTTACCTTCATGCATTAAGTCAAACGCATGATTAATGTCGTTAAGGCCCATAGTATGGGTGATAAAGGTGCTGAGTTTGAATTCGCCATTCAGATAGCGTTCGACATAATCGGGCAATTGGCTACGCCCTTTGACACCACCAAAGGCACTGCCACGCCACACCCGGCCAGTGACCAATTGAAACGGTCGGGTTGATATTTCCTGGCCGGCACCAGCTACGCCAATGATGACTGATTCACCCCAGCCTTTATGGCAGCACTCCAGCGCGGCACGCATGACTTTAACGTTGCCAATGCATTCGAATGAAAAATCCACGCCGCCATCGGTCAGCTCAACAATGACCTCTTGGATCGGTTTGTCGTAATCATTTGGATTGATGCAGTCAGTAGCGCCTAACTGTCGGGCAATGGTGAATTTATCTTCATTAATATCAATGGCAATAATGCGGCTAGCTTTGGCCATCGCAGCGCCAATGATCACCGATAAACCAATACCACCTAAACCAAATACGGCGACGGTATCGCCTTCTTTGACTTTTGCGGTGTTACGCACCGCACCCATACCGGTAGTCACGCCGCAACCAAGTAAGCAAACTTCTTCAAGTGGCGCTGCTGGGTTGATTTTTGCTAATGAGATTTCCGCCACCACGGTATATTCAGAGAACGTTGAGGTGCCCATGTAGTGGTAAATGGGTTTGCCGTTCTTGGAGAAGCGGGTGGTACCATCAGGCATAAGCCCTTTACCTTGAGTGCTGCGAATGGCTTGGCATAAATTTGTTTTGCCTGAGAGGCAAAACTTACATTGGCCACATTCTGGTGTATACAACGGAATCACGTGATCACCCACGGCGACCGAGGTAACGCCTTCGCCGACAGCCTCAACAATGCCGGCGCCCTCATGGCCAAGAATGGCTGGGAACACACCTTCTGGATCAGCACCTGATAGGGTATAAGCATCGGTATGACAGACCCCAGTGGCAACAATTCGCACGAGTACTTCGCCGCGTTGAGGAGGCATTAAGTCGACTTCTTCAATCGACAATGGTTGGCCAGGGCCCCAAGCGACAGCGGCACGAGTTTTGATGAGTTCCATGATGATTTCCTTTTTACAAATAACGTGAGGTCATTGTACATACTGACGAAGTGGCTTTCGAGTTCAATAAAAAAAGCCGCTCAAGGAGCGGCTTTTTATTTGGGTTGTCCCCATGTGACTTAATTGATGGGGTTGCCATCAGCATCGAGGATCACTACGTCGCCCAAGTCGAGCTCACGAATTTGCGCTTCGATAGCGGTCAAATCACCGACAATAACCCAGGTCAGAACATCTGGTGTCAGGTGCTGTTTCGCGGTGGCCTGGATGGTCTCCAAATCGAGCGCTTCAATACGTGAACCATAGGCTTCTAACCAGGTCATGTCCTTACCTTTATCCAAGGTGCTGACTACTGACCGTAACAGCGCTGCTTTGGTCTCGTAGGCGCCCGGTAAACGTGCTGTTTTATTGGCTTTGGTTTTTGCCAATTCGTCGGCTGTGGCCGGCTTATCGCCCATGTAGCTGTTGAATTCAGCCAACAGTTCTTGCACTGATTCTTTGGCTTTATCAGCTTG
>CAYXGO010000148.1:0-2580 GCA_964464575.1 uncultured Pseudomonas sp.
CGGCCCTATCAAGTACAGCAAGAGCAGCGCATTTTGGCGCAACTGGCGCAGCTGTGGTACCAAGATATAGCCCATATAGCGCTGTATCCACCGCAGGGGTTATTGTTTGAAGTAGCCAGTGTATTGCGCTTGTATGGTGGCTTCGAGGGGCTGTTACAGCAGTTACAACAGCGCTTACAGGAGTGGCCTATACGCTATGTAGTGGCCAGTGGTGATACTCCCATGCGCGCACGGTTGTTGGCGCAAGCTGGTTGTAGCCTGCTCACAAACGATGCCGCAACAGTACAGCAGGCAGTCGCGCAATTACCGATTACCGCCAGTGGTTTAGAGCCGCTGCATATCACCCGCTTACAGCAGGTCGGTATTACCACCATCGGCGCTTTGCAGCAAAGCCATCGGAGCGCATTAGGTAAACGCTTTGGTCGAGCAATGACGCAGTATTTGGCGCAACTCAGTGGTGAGCTACCTACCCCACAACAGTATTACCAGCCGCCAGCGCAGTTTCATCAGCAGTTAGATTTACTCGCTGAAGTTGCCAGTTGGCCACAATTAGTGTTTCCGCTGCGGCGCCTATTGCAGCAACTGGAGGCCTTTTTGCAGGTGCGGCAACTCAGTGTGCGCGGTCTGTTGTTGCGGGCCACCCATCGTGACGGCCAGCATACCGAGCAAGTGATTGGCTTTGCCCACCCGGTGTGGCAACTGAAAGATATGCTGGGTTTAACTCAGTTGCAATTAGAGCGTCAGCAACTTCCCGAACCGGCACTCGAGTTGGTATTGCGCGCGCAGCGGCTGGAGCCACGACAACAGCAGCATAATGATTTGGTGCAGGCCAGTACCGAAGTTGCCGCGCCCACCCAACCGCTCGGTGAGTTAGTTAGCCGCTTACAGGCGCGTTTGGGGCAGCACGCGGTGCAGCTACCCCAGCCGCAGCGTGATTGGCGGCCACAGCAGGCGCAGCAGTGGCAGTTATGGCAAGCCAATGCCGTCACCACAGGGCTGATGCCGCAATTACCCCGGCCACTGTGGCTGCTTGATCCCGAGCAGCCGATTGACCCACGGCATTGGCAGTTACAATGGGGCCCAGAACGCTTGGCCAGTGGTTGGTGGGACGACGACCCCTGTCAGCGTGACTACTATGTAGCGCTGGATCAGCAACAGCGGCAAGGTTGGATCTTCCATTCCCAGCAAGGTTGGTTTGTACATGGCTGGTTCACCTAGTTGGGCGCCAGTAGCGCTGCATTGTCGTAGTAGCTACAGTTTTTTGCGTTCTGCATCACAGCCCAAAGAATTGGTGCAGCGTGCCATTGAGCTAGGCTATCAGGCCTTAGCCATCACCGATGAGTGTTCGTTAGCGGGCGCGGTCAAAGCTTATGTGGCCGCTCGCAATAGCCCGCTGCGGCTGATCATTGGTAGCGAGTTTCAGCTGCCGGAACTGGGTTGTTTGATCGTGTTGGTGCAGCATCACCAAGGCTATTCACAGTTGTGCGCACTGATCACCCAGGCACGAAGGCGTGCCGAAAAAGGCAGTTATCAGCTCAGTGCTCAGCAATTCCTTGCCGCCGGTCGCGAGCTAAGTGATTGCTTACTGTTGTGGCGACCGGCGTCTGAACAGGCTTTTGCCGAGTACCATACGCTGTTGCAGCAGGCCTTTCCAGAGCGGTTGTGGTTGGCGTATAGCCGTCATTATCAAGCCACTGATGCCGAACAGTATCGGCGCTATCTGCAGTATCACCAGCAATCCGGCATTCCGGTGCTGGCAGCTTGCCAGGTGTATTACCATCAGCCGGAGCGGCAGCCACTGTATGATGTGATGACCGCCATTCGCTGCGGCCAAGCAGTTACCGAGGTGGTCGAGCAATTACTGCCGAATCAGGAATTTTGCCTGCGCAGTAGCGCTGAGTTAGAGCGTTGCTACCCCATGGCGTGGTTAGCTGAAGCCAGTCAGTTAAGCCAACGTTGCCAGTTCAGTATGAGTGAGCTGAGTTATCAGTACCCAGCCGAACTGGTCCCGGCTGGGCGCAGTGCCGACGATTACCTACGCGAATTGACCTATGCTGGTGTTAAGCAGCGTTTTCCCGCTGGTTTACGCAGCGATGTGCAGGAGAAGCTCGAAAAAGAGCTGGGTTTGATTGCCCAGTTGGGCTATGCCTATTTTTTTCTCACCATTCATGATTTGGTGCAGTTTGCCCAACAGCGCGGCATTTTATATCAAGGCCGCGGCTCGGCCGCCAACTCCGTGGTGTGTTATTGCCTGCAGATCACCGCGGTGAATCCGGACCAAATTGATGTGCTCTTTGAGCGCTTTATTTCGGTGGAACGCGACGAGCCCCCTGATATTGATGTCGACTTCGAACATCAACGCCGCGAAGAGATCATCCAATATATTTACCAGAAATATAGTCGTGAACGGGCGGCATTAGCCGCTACGGTGATTTGTTATCGCTTACGGAGCGCCTTTCGTGATGTCGGCAAAGCTTTGGGTTTTAGCGAGCCAGAGCTGGCCCACTACATGCGCCATATTGATCGGCGCGACCAGCAGCGTGGTGAACGGTGGCCCGATAAAGCTCTCGCCCCAGTCGA
>CAYXGO010000148.1:2590-4124 GCA_964464575.1 uncultured Pseudomonas sp.
GGCGCGACCAGCAGCTTGATTGGCAACAGCAACTGCAACAGCAGGTGCCGCAATTGGTAGGTACGAGCCGTGGCCGCTGGCTGCTACAGCTGACTGAGCAATTGCGCGGTATGCCACGGCATTTGTCGCAACATGTTGGTGGCTTTGTGATTGCCGCCACCAGTTTGACCCAGCTAGTGCCAGTAGAAAACGCCAGCATGCCTGAGCGCACGGTGATTCAGTGGGACAAAGACGATATTGAAACGCTGAAATTAATCAAAGTCGATGTGCTGGCGCTCGGTATGCTCAGCGCGCTACGCAAGATGTTCGAATTAGTGGCACAGCATCATCATCGGCACCTAGATTTAGCCAGCCTACCGAGCGATGACCCCGCGGTGTATGAGATGCTGCAACGAGGCGATTCTATTGGCGTGTTTCAGGTTGAATCGCGGGCACAAATGAACATGTTACCGCGGCTGAAACCCGCGCGTTTTTATGATCTGGTGGTGCAAATTGCCATTGTCCGACCCGGCCCCATCCAAGGCGATATGGTCCATCCCTATTTGCGCCGCCGCGCTGGGCTTGAGCCGGTGACCTACCCTAGTGCTGCGGTGCAAAGCGTACTCGAGCGCACCTTAGGGGTGCCCATTTTCCAGGAGCAAGTGATTAAATTAGCCATGGTGGCGGCTGGTTTTAGTGGTGGTGAAGCCGATCAGTTGCGGCGCGCTATGGCCAATTGGAAAAGCAGCGGTGAATTGCGACAATTTGAACAACGCCTGATTGATGGCATGTTGGCCCGCGGCTACAGCAGCGAATTTGCCCAGCGTATCTACCAGCAAATTTGTGGTTTTGGCGAATATGGCTTCCCCGAGTCGCATTCAGCTAGTTTTGCTAACTTAGCTTATGCCTCGGCATGGATGAAGTGCCACTACCCAGCGGCTTTCTATTGCGCTTTACTGAATAGTTTACCCATGGGTTTTTATTCGGCGGGGCAGCTTATTGCTGATGCCAATCGCCATCATATTCCAGTGCTACCTGCCGATATTCAAAGCAGCCAGTGGCATCATCAGTTGGTACCGTTGCAGGCACAGTTAGCCATTCGCTTAGGTTTGCGTATTATTAAAGGGCTCAACGGTGAGCGTTGCCGTGAACTTTTAGCCCAGCGCCCTGCCGGCGGTTATCAGCAGCTACAGCAATTACGGCAATTGGGCTGGAGTGCGGCGGAACTACAGCAACTGGCGGCCGCCGATGTTTTGAGCAAGCTCAGCGGCCACCGCTATCAAAGCCAGTGGCAAAGCATGGCATTGGCACATGAGCAGTTGCCGTTATTTGCCCAAGTCAGTGACAGTGATGATGACACTATGTTGCCAGCCCCATTGGAATATCACGATATTGGTGCTGATTACAGCAGCACCGGATTATCACTGCGGCGTCACCCGTTAGCGCTATTACGTGAGCAGGGTGTGTTGAAGGGTTGTCGTACTGCAGCAGAGTTACCATTATTGCGCCACCAACAAGTAGTTGAAGTGGCCGGTATTGTGACCTGTCGGCAGCG
>CAYXGO010000149.1:0-4105 GCA_964464575.1 uncultured Pseudomonas sp.
AGCGTCACTTGTACCGTACCAGTCTGACTACCAGCAACCCCAGTCAACCAACGCAACTGAGCAGCCAACCCGGCATGCACCAAGTAGTATTTGCCAGTGATGCGCGCAGTTACATCAATTATTTCTCTAGCCCACAACAACCGCCGCAAGTCAGTCTGCATGGGCCCAGTGGTGAACGAATTGCCTGGTTGCATGAGAATAAAATCGATAACACTCACCCACTCGCCGAGTACTTGAGTAGCTGGCGTTACCCCGAATTTGGCACGCTAAACGCGGCCGATGGCCAAGTGCTGCATTATCAACTGACCAAACCGGTTAATTTTGCTGATAACCGCCGTTATCCAGCGGTGGTACTGGTCTATGGTGGCCCGCGCGCGCAGCGTGTCACGCGCAGTTGGGGCGACTACTTTGCGCAGTATCTGGCGCAACAAGGCTTTGTGGTATTCCAACTAGATAATCGTGGTAGCGGCAATCGAGGTAAGCAATTCGAGCGGCCAATCTATCGCCAACTCGGACAAGTTGAAGTCACCGACCAACAGCTCGGCTTACAGTTTTTGCAAAAACTGCCCTACGTCAACGCTGAACGCATTGGCGTGTTTGGTCACAGTTACGGGGGCTATATGGCACTGCATATGGTGTTGCGCTTACCTGAGGTAGCCAGTGCCGTAGCCGGCGCACCGGTCACCGATTGGGCTTTGTACGACACTCATTACACTGAGCGCTACTTGGGTACCCCGCAAGACAACGCAGAGGGTTATCAGCGCGCCTCGGTATTAAGCTATGCCAAGCAACTCAGCAAACCTCTGCTGATATATCACGGCATGGCCGATGATAACGTGCTGTTTGATCATACCGCCAAGCTAACCTTTGCTCTGCAAGATGCCATGTTGCCGTTTGAAATGATGGCCTACCCGGGCAAAGCACATGGCCTGTATGGCCGTAGTACCAGTATTCATCGCTACCAGATGATTGCCGACTTTTTTGTGCGCACACTGAAATAAACGATATACTGAGCGCATCACAAGTCACCGGAGATGGTACTGATGCGCTTTTTATCCCGCCGTTTAGTTATGCCCAATGACCTGAACTTTGCCGGCTCACTGTTTGGTGGCCGTATTCTAGAGTGGATTGACGAAGAAGCTTATATCTTTGCCGCCTGTCAGTTAGACCACAAAAGCTTAGTCACCAAGCACATTGGTGCCATCAGTTTTGAAACCTCGGCTTATCAGGGCGATGTGGTGGAGTTTGGCCTTGGCGTGCAAGCCGTGGGCCGCACCTCAGTGACGGTGACCTGCGTGGTACGCAATAAGCAAACCAAGCAGAACATCTGTGTTGCCGATGACATTGTGTTTGTGCACATTGACCCTGAAACACGCAAACCGCTACCGCATGGCAAAACCAAACAACAATTGGACATGCTGAAAGTAGAAGCACCGGCCTAAAGCCGGTGCTCACACTAAGCCAGCAAAAACTTAGTTCAAATCTTTATACAAGGTGCGGATCCAACGTTCTTCGTTGATAAAGCCCCATGACCAGTCCGCCCATTTGGCGTCAAGGCCTTGAGCGACCGCTTGATCTTCACTCAAGCCAGCGCTTTGCATGCTGCGAACTTCTTCACGAGTGACTTTGATCATCGATACTAAGCGCTGCCAGTCAGCCTTTTTCGACAAGCCACCGTGACCTGGGATAATCAACGTTTCATCATCGATATCGGCCATGACCGCTTCAATGGCATCAATATAGCCCTGTACACGGCCACCTGAATTCAAATCAATGAATGGAAAGCGGTCAACAAAGAACAAATCACCGGCGTGGATGACATTCGCCGATGGGAACCATACCACTACGTCACCGTCGGTGTGTGCTGCTGGATAATGGGTCATTTGAATGGTTTCATCGCCTACTTTGAAGCCTAACCCGCCTTCAAACGTAATAGTCGGTAAGCCGCTCTTGTCGAATTTGGTGTCGGCGTCTAAGCGTGCCAGCACGTTGGCATGGGCAATGAGGTTCTCAACACCTTTGGCGGCAAACGCTGCATTACCATTCACGTGATCGCCGTGAAAGTGGGTGTTGATTAAGGTTTTCAGCGGTTGCTCAGATAACGCGGCAATGGCTGCGGCAATTTTGTCCGCCAGCGGCGCATATTGGGCATCGACCATAACCACTTGGTCGGCACCAACAAATACCCCAATGTTACCGCCTTGACCGGTCAACATGTAAACCCGCTCACCCACCTCAGTGGCCTTAATCTCAACGTTATCCATCGAGGATTGTGCTACTGCAACAGTGCTACTCAATGCCAAACTAGTGGCGATTACCCAGTGTTTCCAACTGTTCATTGTTATCTCTCCAAGGCTATATAGGTGCTACAAGAGCCGCTCAATTAGCGCGACAAATAACGCCCTGCAAAGCTCGCTACCGGTGTTGCCGTTGGCTTACCATGCTGCCAATCACCACCTTCTACACCACTGCCAGCAATATCGACATGAATGTAAGGCAGCGGCTGCTGGCTATTATTGCCATGCTGATCAAGACCCGCCGCAATGGTTAAAAATGCCATCGGGAATTGATGTCCACGCTTGGTGGTTGCCGAGGGTCCATTGTTACTAGACAACACATCATCGGCACGGGTACGCGCCCGCACAAACTGAAAATCTTCCCGCCGTGACCACGAGATCTCGCTTGGGTCGCCGTACAACTCACCGGCTTGCCAAAGTGGCTCGATGCAGTCGTTTACGCGCGCCGGACCATTCGGGATCAACGCCGTATACGGACCTTTTGACAAAGCCGCATGCCCGGTCAGGGTAGCGACACTAAATAATTCCGGGTTAGCATAACTGGCCGCGCTAACGCGCAAATGACTGAGCAAATCAGCTAATAACAAGCGACCTTCGGCATCGGTGTTACCAATGCGCACACGCACACCGCTATGGCCAGTAATAATTTCGTCGGCAACGAAGGCTTCAGCGCCAATACTATTGCGCACTAAACCCAGCTCGGCCACCACATTAATGGTCTCTGGGCGCAATAGCGCCACGCTTTTGACAAAGCCTGCAACACCTGCTGCACCACCTTTATCACGACTCATGCCAGCCATATGACCGTTGATCTTTAAATCGGCGCCGCCAGTGTCATAGACAATACCTTTACCGGCGAACATCAGCGTTTTCTCGGCCGCTGGCGCTTTATATTCCAAGCGCACCACACACGGACGGTGCCGTTCGACTTGTACACTCGAGCGGGCCACCGCCATCAGCAACGGATAATCACGGCGCAACTGCTCAATATCGTCGATGACGGTGACTTGCACCGGTGATTGCGCAAAGGCTTGCTGCAAATAGCGAGCAAAGTTGCGTGCACTCATGCGCTCTGGCTCAGTACCACACAAATCACGGGCTAAGCGTTTACCGGCTTCAATAGCCATCAACCAATCGCCATCAACACTGGCCACCAAGCCCATCTCAGTAATCGGCTCTAACGCCTCTTCACCATGCGCTTCGCGTGCCTCAAGCGGTTGATACAAGGCTTGACACGCGCCCCAATAAGCCACCGCTTCAGCTTGCGCAAACGGCCCCTCAGCGGGTAATCCAAACACCACCAACAACGGTTTACGCGCGCCCGCTTGTTCGGCAATTTTTGCCGCCACACCGGCAGCTTCAGCCACTTGCCGTACATCGGCATAATCGCTGTCTAAGGCCCCTGTTGGCGCACAGATCAGCCGCCCGCCCGGCACTTCACTGGGCACTAATAAAGCACTGTGGCCGACCCGTTGGTCAAGCCGCTTGGCGCGTTTCACATGGGCGCTAAAATCAGCCGGAAGCGTCTGGTTAAAGTCTCCAACTAACAGCACCGCATCAAAATCATGCGCCGCTGCTTGAGCAAAATCGTCTAATACAGTTAATCGTGGAAATGCCATACTGCCTCCGTTCATTCGTGTTTTAGGTGATACGCCGCCATTTCGTACCTTGTGGCGTGTCTTCTAATTCAATATTCAGTGCGCTCAATTGCTGCCGCGCGGCATCGGCACGTGGCCAGTCTTTGGCAGCGCGTGCGGCATTGCGCTCGGCAATTAATGCTTCGATCTGAGCGGTATCATCGCCAGCGC
>CAYXGO010000150.1:0-4084 GCA_964464575.1 uncultured Pseudomonas sp.
GCTCACGGAGGCTGGCTAACAATGTGGTGAGCATACCAATCAGACCGGTGATAACCACCAACACTGAGATACTAAAGAGTGCTCGCTGAAATACTTGCATGGTACGCCAGAACTCTTGTAACGCTACTCCTGGCATGATCGCGGTCATAGGTTCGGCGCGGTAGGTATTGATGTCACGTTGCAGCCGCAACGCCAGTGGTTTACTGTGCAAACCCAACAGCACCGCACTGAGAGTATAAACCGGTGGCTCGGCATGTTCATCATCATGAGTGTGAGTATGATCGTGATCATTATGATTATGCTCATGGTCGGTTGCCTCAGTGTTGTCAGCAACATACTCACCATGCACTAAGCCGAGCCCTTCTAAGGCAATATAGAGCGCTTGATCCACCGGTGTCCCGGTGCGCTGTAAAATGCCACTGACGACAAATGGATGATCATCATGCTGGCTAAAACTGGGACCACCGGAACCATGGGCAACGGTGACTGGGTCGCCAACGCGCAAGCCGAGTTGCACCGCGACCTCAGCGCCGACCACCAGCTGCTGTTCATCAGTAAACGCCGCGCCGCTAGCAAAGGTCAGTGGCTGCTGTTGACCATAACGGAAAAACTCAAAGTAGTCGTCCGTGGTGGCGACTACCGGAAAACCACGCACACTGTCGCCCATGGCTAAGGGGATAGACCAAGCAACGCCCGGTAGTGACTTTAGATGTTGATAGCTATCCCAGCTGATGGTGCTGGTTAAATTTCCGATATGGAACACGCTACTCAACAATAATTGAGTGGAGCCGGTGCGCCCACCAACAATTAGGTCAGTGGCTGAAATGGTATTGGCAAAATTATTTTGCGTTTGTGTTTTGAGCCGTTCCACGCCCAGCAGTAATAAGCTACTGACTGCGATAGACAGAACCGTTAACCAGGCACTCATGCGCCGATTCCATAAGCTCGCACAGGCCAGTTTAAACATGGTTGGCCTCGTGCTGTGTGGCGTTGATTGAAGTAAATTCAATTAGCCGCGCAAAGTGTGTAGCCAGAGTGGCATCGTGGGTGACAAATAATAACGTCGATTGCTGCGCCGCGCACTGTTCAAACAGTACCTCAATAAAGGCATCACGATGTGCTTGGTCAAGTGCTGACGTAGGCTCGTCGGAAATGATCAATGCCGGTGCTCCGAGCAACGCTCGTGCTGCAGCCACGCGTTGCTGTTGGCCGACACTCAGTTGTTGCGCGTTGAGTTGCTGCTCAGCGGCAGTGAGCCCTAATCGTGTTAATAGTGCGGCACTCGCTTGTTCGACTGAGAGGCCCTGCTGGTGCAAACGCTGCCGGCGGGCTGGAGCGAACTGGCAGGCCAGTGCCACGTTAGCCACAGCCGATAGATAAGGGAGTAGATTAAACTGCTGAAAAATATAACCGATTTCATTGGCGCGGAGACGATCACGTTGGCGCTGACTGAGCGCTGCAAGTGGCTGATCCAGCACCTGCAAATGGCCCTCAGTAGGGCAATGAATACCAGCAATTAAACTCAATAGAGTGGATTTACCGCAACCACTGGGGCCACGTAATAGCACCTGTTCACCACGCTGAATACTCAACTGTGGAATATTCAAGGTGTCATGTTGAGCGCCCGGCCACCTGAAACGTACGTGCTCCAGCGTGATACAGGCGCTCATCAGAGTTATTTACCTTGAGCGCGGTCGAACGACGATTGGATTTCGTGCTTTGCAGCAGCGATATCGCCCCAGCCTTCTACTTTGACCCATTTGCCTTTTTCGAGCTCTTTGTAGCGCTCGAAGAAGTGGGTGATTTGCGCTTTCAGCAATTCTGGTAAGTCGTTGACGTTTTGAATATGGTCGTATTCTTTGGTCAATTTGCTCACCGGTACGGCGATGACTTTCGCATCTTCACCTTTTTCGTCAGTCATCAGCAACACGCCAACTGGACGACAGGTAATCACTGAGCCGGCTTGCAACGGGTAAGGCGTTGGCACTAAGACGTCAACGGGGTCGCCGTCGAGTGACAGAGTATCGTTCACATAGCCGTAGTTGCACGGATAGAACATTGGCGTTGACATAAAACGGTCGACCCACAGGGCGCCAGTGTCTTTGTCGACTTCATATTTGATTGGGTCAGCGTTAGCTGGAATCTCAATGATCACGTTTACTTCGTCAGGAAGTTTCTTCCCGGCACTTACGTCTTTTAAGCTCATAACAATTCCTGTCTAAAGGTCAAAAATTTGCCCGCTAGTATACCCGTTTGAGTTACTTTTGCGAAGATTCTAGGTAGCTTAAGCAGCTTTTCACTTCATCCGCTGAGCCCAGAATAACACTGATGCGCTGATGAATATCGCTCGGCTGAATAGTCATTATTCGTTGGTTTTCTGTATGGGCTAAGCCCCCGGCTTGTTCCACCAGCCATGCCATTGGATTCCCTTCGTACATCAAGCGCAGTTTATACGGTTTCTCCGCTGAGCGACCATCCCATGGATAGGCAAACAAACCACCGCGGCACAATACCCGATGTACATCGGCTACCATGGCAGCTACCCAGCGCATATTGAAGTTTTTGCAGCGTGGCCCTTGGCTACCCTGCAACAAGTCATCAACGTAGTGCCGCATACCCGGTTGCCAGTGGCGATAGTTCGACATATTGATGGCAAACTCACAGGTGCAAGGGTCAATGGTCACGTTGTCATCGGTGAGCAGGAATTCACCCACTGTTTGGTCTAGGGTAAACATTCGTACACCGTGGCCGGTAGTCAACACCAACATGGTGGACGGCCCGTAGAGTACATAGCCAGCGGCGACTTGATTGGTACCCGGCTGAAGAAACATATCAGCTTCACCACTGGCGTGCTCAGGTACTGGTAACACCGAAAAAATTGTGCCCACCACGCTATTGATATCAATATTCGAGCTACCATCGAGTGGATCAAAAGCCACCAGATATTTACCTTGTAGGTTGCCATTGACGATACCATCTTCTTCTTCCGAGGCGACGGCGCGGACAAAATCGCTTTCGAGCAAAATGTCTTTCAGCAATTGGTTGGCAAGAACATCCAACTTCTTCTGTGTTTCGCCTTGAATATTTTCGTCTAGGGTAGAACCTAGCACGCCAGCCATCTCGCCTTGACTGAGGCGGTAAGCGATTTCTTTGGCACAGATTTGTAGGGAGTGCAGAACCGAGATCAGAGCGGCGTCGACATGGTCTTTGCGCAGAGTCGGAATAAGGCGTTGCATGAATTCCTCGCACGATTGCTGGTGTTGCGGATAGGGGCTACTAAAACGCCGCTAAGTTTACCGCATTTTTAGCCAAATTACCCGCACCACATCGCATCCAAATTGATCAGCATGCTACACTAAGCCATTGCTCGATTAGCGGCTTTGGGAACAACCAATTCATGCATATTCATATTCTTGGTATTTGTGGCACCTTTATGGGTGGTATCGCCGCCATTGCAAAGGCGCTGGGGCATCATGTGACTGGCAGCGATGCCCAGGTCTATCCGCCCATGAGCGATCAGTTGCGGCAGCTCGGTATTACCCTGATTGAGGGCTATGATCCGCAGCAGCTAGAGCCGCGCCCTGACTTGGTGATCATAGGTAATGCTATGAGCCGCGGTAACCCAGCCGTTGAAGCGGTGTTAAGCCAGCGTATTCCGTATACTTCTGGGGCGCAATGGCTCCACGATGCGGTACTACAGCATAAGTGGGTACTGGCGGTAGCTGGCACCCATGGTAAAACCACCACCGCCAGTATGTTAACCTGGATTCTTGAGTACGCCGGTTTGCAGCCTAGTTTTTTGGTAGGTGGCGTGCTGGCCAACTTTGCCGAATCGGCGCGACTGACCGACAGTGACTTCTTTGTCATTGAAGCGGACGAATACGATACCGCTTTCTTTGATAAGCGTTCTAAATTCGTACACTATTGTCCAACAACCTTGATTTTAAACAATCTTGAGTTCGATCATGCCGACATCTTCAGCGATCTTGCAGCGATTCAGCGGCAATTCCATCATTTAATGCGGGTGGTACCTAAGCATGGCAGAGTGTTCAGTCCAGCCTATGATCAGGCCCTCAATCAAGTG
>CAYXGO010000151.1:0-4066 GCA_964464575.1 uncultured Pseudomonas sp.
ACTATCAGCAACTAGATAGCGTGCGCACTCTTGATTATGTGCTGCTATTTATTCCCATTGAACCGGCCTTTTTGTTGGCGGTTGACCGTGACCCAGAACTGATTGGTTTAGCGCTTGATAACAACATCATGTTGGTGAGCCCGACTAACTTAATGGTGGCGCTGCGCACGGTATACAATATTTGGCAGTATGAATATCAGAATCAAAATGCCCAACGTATCGCCTCAGATGCTGCTAAGCTCTACGACAAGTTTGTCGGCTTTTTAGATGACTTGCAGAAGGTAGGTAATGCCCTTGATGGCGCGCGCA
This sequence comes from uncultured Pseudomonas sp., assembly GCA_964464575.1. Classification (GTDB taxonomy): domain Bacteria; phylum Pseudomonadota; class Gammaproteobacteria; order Enterobacterales; family Alteromonadaceae; genus Pseudidiomarina. The sequence continues at coordinate 310 of CAYXGO010000151.1, forward strand.
AGCACTATGACGGCGCATTGAATAAGTTATCGACCGGTAAGGGCAATTTGGTCACGCGGGTTGAGAATTTCCGTAAACTAGGGGTGCAAGCGGCAAAACGCATTGACCCCAAATTATTGCACGATGACAACGACGATAACGATGACGCCGACAGTGATACGGTTGGCGACTAACTGGTGCCAACCACCGAGCCCCACAAATCATACTCGTCTGCGTGTTCAATCTGCACCATCACTTGATCACCAGGTTTGACTGACGTTTCACCGTTGAGGTAAACCAAACCGTCAATTTCTGGTGCATCGGCATAACTACGGCCAATCGCTCCTTCCTCATCGACTTCATCAATCAATACCTGCAGGGTGCGACCCACTTTGGCTTGCAAGCGTTTGACGCTGATTTCTTGCTGTACTTGCATAAAGCGTTCGTAGCGTTGTTGTTTGACGGCTTCTGGTACCGGATCAGGTAATTCATTGGCGGCGGCACCGTCAACCGGCGAGTAGGTAAAGCAACCGACCCGATCGAGCTCTGCATCACGCAAGAATTGCAGCAATTCCTCAAATTCTTCCTCAGTTTCACCGGGGAAGCCGACGATAAAGGTGCTGCGAATAGTCAAATCGGGGCAAATAGCCCGCCAGCTGCGGATGCGCTCAAGGGTACGCTCGGCCGAACCTGGGCGTTTCATCAACCGCAGAATACGCTTGTTGGCATGCTGCATGGGGATATCGAGGTAGGGCAGGATCTTACCTGCCGCCATCAACGGAATCACATCATCGACTGATGGATACGGGTAAACATAGTGTAAGCGTACCCACACCCCGAGCTCGCCCAATGCTTCACATAAGCCCAGCATACTGGTTTTAACCGGTTTACCGTCGCTGAAACCGAGTTTGTGTTTCACATCAACACCGTAGGCGCTGGTATCTTGTGAAATCACCAATAATTCTTTGACCCCGGCGTTGACTAAGCGGCGCGCTTCATCAATGACGTTACCAATGGGGCGGCTATCTAAGTCACCGCGCATCGATGGAATAATGCAGAACGTGCAGCGATGATTGCAGCCTTCGGATATTTTCAGGTAGGCAAAGTGCCGCGGTGTCAGTTTAACGCCGGTATCGGGTACCAAGTTGGTAAATGGAATAGCAACCGGCTTAGGTAAATGCTCATGCACATGCCCCATAACCGCTTCGTAAGAATGCGGGCCAGTAATCGCCAGTACATTCGGGTGTACTTCTCTGATCTCGTTATCTTTGGCGCCTAAGCAGCCCGTGACAATCACCTTGCCGTTTTCAGCTAAGGCCTCACCAATAGCATCTAGTGACTCTTGCACGGCGCTATCAATAAAGCCGCAGGTATTGACGATGACCATGTCAGCATTATCGTAACTATTGGATATCTCGTACCCCTCGGTGCGCAACTGGGTCAAGATCCGTTCTGAATCCACTAGGTTTTTAGGGCAACCCAGGCTAACAAAGCCAATACGATGGCTGCTCTCGGGGCTGGTTGGATTCGCTTGGTAGGTCTCTACGCTCATGCATGCACTCAATTAGATCAGTAAAAAGGGCTTAAGGCTGCATAGTATAGCGCTGCTCGCTAGGGCGCGGCAATTACTCCTGTGTTTCGGTGAGTTTTGGTCGGGTTGGTAACCACCGGTCAAGTGCATGAATAAACTCGGGGTCATAGCGAATTTCATCAATACGTTGGTTGAGTAAGCCGATTACTTGACGCCCCCACGGGTTATCGGTGCATGCCATCGCGCCCGCCAGCTGCTGCTGATGATTTTGTTGAATCGGGACAAATTGAAATTGGCCTTGATGGGCAGCGGCAAAGTAATCCATGACAAACGGATAATCGATGGTGTAATCGACGCGCCCGCTGGCGATCATGGCGAACATGCTGGCGGTACCGTGGTCACCGGTCAATACCGTGGTATTTAAATCACTCAAAATATGCTCGGTAACCAACGGCTGTAAGATGCCATAGCCGCGACCGGCTGGTTGCACAAAGCGATATTTAGCGGCTTGACTTAAGGCGGCTAAATCGAGCGGATTGCCAAATTCAGCAATCATACTAGCGGCTGTTGTTGAGCGCGTGATGATGCCATGGGGAGGATAATTATGCGTAATCTTGGAATGAATAATTTCTGATTGCGGTTGCTTGCTATGAATCATGCAGGGGAAGCACAAATTTTGATTATTCTGCCAGAGCATTTCAACCCGCAAGTTAGGTAAATATTGTACCTCATGGGTTAATTCTGGCGTCGCTCGAATGGCGGCAGCGACTAATTTTTCGCAGAAGCCTTGACCACGCTCAGGTCCAGCGGCCATATGAAAGGGCGGTGCTTCATTGAGAGCCCACAGTACGGTCTCTGTTTCAGCTTGACTGACTTGTGAGTTATTGGCGAAGGCCAGTGTTATGACTGTGGTAAGGGTATTCAGCATCATCCCTAACGCTCCAAGCGATTATTTTATCAGCGTTGAATTAGCATAACGGGGTTGATGAAAATGATCTACCCATAACGCACTGGCTGCACATACCGCCACCGGCATGATTAATAGGTTCACTAAGGGCAGACTGGCGAGGAGCGCAATGGTTAAGCCAAAGGTAAGGCTTTTACCGCGTTGTTGGGCTAATGAACGCCGCATTTGTCGAAATGAAATATGTTGGTTATCAAATGGATAGTCGAGATATTGAATGGTCATCATCCAGCCGCTAAATAGTAACCATAGTACTTGCCCTATCACCGGTAGCAGCAACGCTAACACTGCTACGATCAAGAGCCGCGGGAGTAAATACAGTAATTTTTGTAGTTCTCGGACAAGCACTCGTGGTAATTCTGCCAGTGACCCGAGCGCCGTGATGGCTCGCGGTTGCAGACCACTACGGCGAAACACCACTTGCTCGGCTAACAGACTATTAAATGGTGCGGCAATAATAGTAGCAAGGGTGGTAAAGCTCAGTGCAAACACAAGAATAATAGTGATCACCAGCAGCGGCCAAAGCAGCCATTCTAAGAACTGCAAATAGCTTGGCAACATGGTCATGATCGCAGCGACCCATTCAGGCGCTGACTGCACAACCCAAACCAGACCAGCGCTAAATAGCACCAAGTTGATCAGTAATGGCATCAGGGCATAACGGCGTAGCCCTTTTTGCCACATGATGTGCCAACCATAGATCAGATAATCTGGGGCAAAGTTACTTTGCGAGGTGGTGGTGGGCATATTCACATTCCTGCATTATCTGTTATTGTGGCAAGCATTATAACGATGACAACGAGCGTTCGTACAACTCTGTTATGCGCCTAAAATACATCAAGTTGGTCGGCTTTAAATCTTTTGTTGACCCAACCAAAGTACCATTCCCACATCAAATGACCTGCGTTGTTGGGCCAAATGGCTGTGGCAAATCCAACGTTATTGATGCGGTGCGTTGGGTCTTGGGCGAGAGTTCCGCCAAGAACTTGCGTGGCGATGCCATGACAGATGTTATTTTTAACGGCTCCAGCGCGCGTAAACCAGTGTCGCAGGCGAGTGTCGAGTTGGTCTTTGACAACAGCGCCGGGCGCATTCAAGGTGAGTTTGCCGATTATGCCGAAATCTCGGTCAAACGTCAGGTAACCCGTGACGGCCAGTCCAATTATTTTCTCAATAACAGCAAATGTCGGCGCCGCGATATCACTGACTTATTCCTTGGCACCGGCCTTGGGCCGCGTAGTTACGCTATTATTGAACAGGGCATGATTTCGCGTCTGATTGAG
>CAYXGO010000152.1:0-4066 GCA_964464575.1 uncultured Pseudomonas sp.
GTTGGTATTGCCGGCAAAATGCAACGGTGCTGGCTGAAACATCACTGGGGTAGCGTACAAGCCCTGCTCACGTACTTGAGCATCACCATACAATTGATTGGCAGCGACCGCATCAACCATACCTTGGTCAAGCAAACGAAAGCCTTGCGCGAAGCTGCTTACATCGACAAATTGCACCGTGAGCCCAAAGCTCAGGGTTAAATTGCGCAGGTATTCTTGCTGTACCGAGCCTTGCAATACCGCAACTCGCATGCCATCTAAATCAATCAAGCTGGTAATTTGATTGGGCGATTTACTGTAGAGTTGCGACCAACTGCGCAGCACCGGGGTAGGGTGAAATTCGAAATCGGCGTCGCGAGCGGCATTGATGGCGACATCAGGCATCAGGTCAATATCGCCCTGACGGAGCAATTCGAGGCAATTATTGAAACGGCACGGAACTAGCTCGATACGCCAGCCTTCGCGGGCGGCCATAGCCATCAATAAATCACCAAAAATGCCGGTTATGTCGCCATTTTCGCTCAGCATGACTTTAGGTGGGTTGTCGTAGACGCCAACCCGAATCATGGTGTTCTCAGCATCTATTGCAGCCGGCACAGTTGACCACAGCACCATCAGAGCACCTAACACACGAACCACTCTCGGACGCAACATATAGCCCTTTGTTTTGACTTGAAAGCCGTTGTCTATAGGTATAGCAGACAACGGCTTAATTCACATCACACTGACCGGCGGTTCGAAAAATATAATTTACTGCTCCAATCCCAATAGCAGTAATAACTCCAAAAACCGCAGTTGCATACTGGCCGTATCAATAGTGGTGAGTGTTTCATAATTCTGACCCAAATCGGCTGTGCGAATTATTCCGCCTTGGTCACACAGAAAATAAAGTGTGTTGTCGTGGGTTAATGGCGCCAGCAAGGTTTCACAAGACGTTTGGGTAACGCCATGGTACTGATGTTTTTCACGGTTCGTGAGTTGCTCCGCAGCGGCCGTGACAATATACAGCGCGTCGTCACCTGCACCCGCAGCATCGCGCCGCCCCAGCGTGACAAAACGACCATCGGCTAAGCGCGTCGGCAAACTGGCATCGGCGCTGTTATCACCAATGATATTCAAGCGGCGCTTAAATACCTGCCAGCTAGCACCATCATCGATACTGACCACTTGGTCACCAATACCATCCCACAAGCTGGTCTGAAGGCCAACCAGAATACCCTGACCTAATGCTGCGAAGTTGATTAGTTCCTCAACGGCAGTGGTAATAGTTAACGCATGGGTATCGGGGTGGAACGAGTGAACTTTATTACCCACCAAAATACGTGCGCCACCATCGCTGGTCAGAAACGGAAGAATTTCATCGTCACCAGTCCAAATCGATTTCTTACGCTCAAGGCTATGCATACGGCGCCAACTGCTACGGATATCATCAAAACGGTACAGATAGAAGGTTTCTGCTGATTGCGTCAACGCATAGTTGGTGGTTTTCCCCGCCGCCAACCAAACAATTGATTCACGGGTATTCACTGCCGCTATTGGCTGCCATGGCCCGGCTAATGAGGGTGCTGCAAACAGCGCGCCAAATTCACCGCCAACAATTACCTCATTGGGCATTTCTAACAACGCCGCTAACTGCCCATCGGTCGGCAAGCTTTCTGTGTGCCAATTCGCGTCACTGTCTAAATAATGCAACAGCCCAAAGCGCCCGGTGACCGCCCCTTTGCCATAGCGGGTCAGCCGATGCGGTATATCACTAAAGGCATTAGCGCGACTAAGCTGGTACAAATCGGCGCGTAGCTGCTCAGTCTTGGCGTCGTCGCTATCCCAGCCAATCTGTACATCATCGATTAAGCGAGTGGCTAATTTCGGATAAGATTCCAGCGCAAAACGGCGCAAATCGGTCAACTTCCCACCACGCGTGACATAGGCGTTTTGCGCTCCCGAAGTGGTCCAGAAACTTGGTGATGACACCGTCAATAATGGTTGAAACACGATCGACCCTAACTCGGTGAGGGTATTGGTCGCGACCGTAAAGGTACCCGTTGATAAGCCCACCTGCATACTCAAGCTCGAGCTCATATTGCCATCGCTGTAAAAGCTGTAGAGCAAGCCAATACGATACTCGCCGGCCGGCATGCTTCCTAAAAAGCTTTGGCTACTAATAGCGCCAGCGGCGATAGGCGACAAGGTATAAATATCGAGATCGTAGTCAATCTCATCATCCGGCCGCTTTACCCCTTTGGCACGCGCTTTGGCGATAGCCTCGGCCTTTTTCGCATCACGATTGTCAATGCGCACCATCCAGACTTGGTTCCAGTTGGGATGCAGCGGCGCTAATATCTCCACATTATTCACCACAGAGACTGCCACAAAGCCATGATCGGCCGGGACTTTTTCAATAGCGCTGATATCGGCTTGATATATCGATGACGCGCATCCGGACAGGAGCAACAATGCACTCAAAGCTGCAAGCAGAAATTTCATAACGGAATGACCTTATCGCGGGTGGGACTGGAAATGAGCTGTTAATTTAACGTTATGATTGCGTTTTTTTCAATGCCCATCTAGGGTGTCTGAAAAATAAATATTGGGAGCATCATCATGCGTATTAGCTTGGCCATTATTGTTACGATTGTCGCCTATTTACTCATGTGGCCGGTAGCGGTATCGCCCGTGGCGTGGCAAGCGCCCGAAAATCCTGGGTATCAAGGAGCTTTTGCCGTTAACAACCGGCTTGTCGATGCCGATATCGCCCATACCACAGCCGTGCTAGGTGGCGAAGATATCGTCATTGATAGCGCTGGACGACTGTATGTTGCTAACCACGATGGTCGTATTTTGACCCTAGCCGATTGGTCGGGTACGGTTGCAACCTTTGCTGATACCGGTGGTCGGCCGCTCGGCATGGAGTTTGATGGTCATGGTCAGCTAATCGTTGCGGACGCTTATAAAGGCTTGCTGAGCATTGATAGCAACGGCGTGGTGTCGGTATTGACGAACACCGTCAATGGCGAGGTCATTGGTTATGCTGATGATGTGGACATTGCTGCCGATGGCCGTATTTATTTCTCTGATGCCTCAAGCAAGTTTGCTGCAGCAGCCTATGGTGGTAGCTACGCGGCGAGTTTACTGGATATCATGGAACATGGCGGTCACGGGCGGTTGTTACGCTATGACCCTGCCACCGGCAGTACCGATGTGGTGCTAAGTGGCTTGGAATTTGCTAATGGCGTGGCAATCAGTGCCGATCAACAGTCGGTGTTGGTGGTTGAGACTGGTTTATACCGGGTATTACGAGTTTATGTGACCGGCGAGCGCGAGGGCGTGGTTGAGGTCGTGATTGATAATTTACCGGGTTTTCCCGACAACATTAACCGCGCCGCTGATAGCGACTACTTTTGGCTGGGCCTGGTATCACCTCGCGCTGCCGCATTAGATGCCTTAGCACCCTACCCATGGCTACGCAAAATAGTGCAACGATTGCCGAGTTTTATGCGACCACAAGCCACGGCTTACGGCCATGTGATAAAAATTAATGGCGCCGGTGAGGTGGTGGAAAACTTACAAGACCCGAGCGGTGCTTATGCACAAACCACCGGGGTATTAGAGACGGTGGATTATTGGTACATATCGAGCTTGGCTGCAGCGGGCCTAGCACGGCTGGCCCGCCCGCAGCTTAGCGACTAGGCCTTTTTGACGAATTCTGTCTTTAACTTCATTGGGCCGATACCGTCAATTTTGCAGTCGATGTCATGATCGCCTTCGTCGGTAAGGCGAATGTTCTTCACTTTGGTGCCTACTTTTACCACCAATGAAGACCCTTTAACCTTTAGATCTTTGATGACGGTTACGGTATCGCCGTCAACTAATTCATTGCCATTTGCATCGCGATACACCTTTCCTGCTGCGGCTGCCGCTGTGTCTTGCTCAGACCATTCATGGCCGCATTCCGGACAGATCCACATTGCGCCATCGGCATAACTATACGGTGATTGGCATTGTGGGCATGGATTTGGGTTATCGCTCATGCGGTTTTGCGCTCCGGTTTCTTCGATACATAAATAGT
>CAYXGO010000153.1:0-4015 GCA_964464575.1 uncultured Pseudomonas sp.
ACACTGCGCTTGCGGCTGGTCATCAGGTTTACGCGTTGTCATTTAATTATGGTCAGCGCCATGTCCGTGAACTCGACTGTGCCGCTGAGGTATGTAAAAAGCTCGCCATCGACCACAAAATCATTGATATCACCGCTATGAACCAATTAATGGCTGGTAGCTCACTGACCGATACCAACATTGCGGTGGCGCAAGGTCACTATGCCGAAGAGTCAATGAAAACCACCGTTGTACCCAACCGCAATATGATTCTGCTGAGCTTGGCTATTGGTTATGCCGTTAGTATTGAAGCAAGTGCGGTGTATTATGGCGCGCACGCCGGTGACCACGCCATTTATCCGGATTGTCGGCCGGAGTTTGTTGAGAAGATGAATGCGGTCAGTTTAATTGCCAACTATCAGCCGATTCCTATAGTGGCGCCGTTTTTGCACCTGGATAAGGCCGCCATTCTGAAAGCGGGTCTTGATTTGCAACTGGATTATTCCAATACCTGGACCTGCTATATCGGCGCCCAGTTAGCCTGCGGTAAGTGCGGGGCCTGTGTTGAGCGACTCGAAGCGTTCGCAGAGAATCATCGTACTGACCCCTTAGCCTACGCCGAGAATTAATGCCCTCGGCGTTTTTGCAGCTCTTTTAGTACGCGTTGTGCAGCGTGCCAACGCGGATGATTACGCAAGGTAGTGAGATTGAGCGCCGCTGATTTCGCCAATAACTCATAACACCGCTTCGACTGCCGTGCATGCTGCTCAAGCCACGGTGTCACCGCCTCGATGACTTCAATAGCGCCAGCACGATCGTTACAAGCTAATACCATGTCGCAGCCGGCACTCAGCGCAGCTTCAGCCCGCTCAGCCATAGTCCCTGCAACGGTAGCCCCAGCCATGGCTAAGTCATCGCTAAAAATCACCCCATGAAACTGTAACTGCGCTCGCAATACATCCTGTAACCAACGCGTTGAGAAACCGGCTGGCTTGTCGCAAACATCGGGATAAATCACATGCGCAGGCATGATCGCATCCAGATAGGGAGCTAACTCGATAAAGGGTGGTAAATCGGTGGCGAGGATATCCGCCCATGGCCGCTCATCCACCGGAATGGCAATATGTGAATCAGCAGCTACCGAACCATGCCCAGGAAAGTGTTTTCCGGTGACTTTCATTCCCGCCTGATGCATACCTTTGATAAAGCTACGTGCCACTGGAATAAGCGCTTCGGCGCTGGTTGCAAAGGCGCGATTACCAATCACTTCACTGATGCCATTCACATCAAGCACCGGAGCAAAGCTAATATCGATATCAACAGCTAGCACTTCACTCGCCATCAGCCAGGCAATATCTTGCGCCCACTGGATGGCTTGCTCATTATGATCGGCTAATTCTAATAAATCGGCCATAGCGGGGATCGCCGAAAAACCTTGGCGAAAACGCTGCACGCGACCACCTTCGTGGTCCACTGCAAGAATCAGAGGGTTGCGTGCCGCCGATCGGGTTTGTCGCACCAGTTCCTGCAGTTGATCCGCATCGTGATAATTGCGCGTAAAATAAATAACCCCACCTACTGCTGGATGGGCAAGAAGTTCACGCTCTTCACTGGTTAACTGGTGACCTTCAAGGTCAATCATTACTGCTGTCATAGTTACCACTCATCAAACGACGTGACCGCAGTTTGCCAAAATAATTGACGGGCGTCACTACGAAAAAATTGCACTAACCGAAGAATTACTGGCATGCTTAAGGGCAATGGGTCAACGAGCAAGAGGTGGCAATTCATCATGGCATCATTCACACGACAACTCAGACGCTTTGGTTTCACCGCATTGGCCTGCGCTGTTCTGGCAAGCTGTGGCGGTGGTGGTAGTTCAGACACTGGGAATAATAACGGTGGCGCCATTGGGGTGTGTTCGATAGCTGATGAAAAGCAACGCTTTCTCACTTACATGCGTGACAATTATTTTTGGTATCGAGACATTCCAACCACGGTCAATTTAGCTGCTTACGCCGATAGTTATGCGTTGCTCGAGGGGATCCGCAGTGATCAAGACCGTTTTAGTTTTCTGCTGACCGAGCAAGAGTACCAAGAACGCTTTGTTAACGCTGAGTTCATAGGTTTTGGCTTCGGTACTCGGGTCGAAAACCAACGGGTATTTATCAACTACGTGTTCGATGAATCGCCGGCCGAACGCGCCGGTATTCGTCGTGGTGATGAGCTGGTAAGTATTAATGGCACAGCGGTCACCACCCTGATTCAACAGGGCACCTATAACACCGCCTTGGGCCCTAATGAAGTGGGTGCCAGTGTCACCCTTGAGTGGCGTAAACCCAACAATGACAACTTCTCTGCGGTGGTCAGTAAAGAGCGTGTCGAAACCAATACGGTACTCGCCACTGAGGTCTTTACCGTTGACAACAAACAAGTCGGTTATTACGTGTTAAATAGTTTTATAAACCGCACCGGTGCCGACTTAAACAGTGCCTATGATCAACTTGTTGGTGTTGATGAGTTGATCATCGATGTACGTTATAACGGCGGCGGCTTAATTCGCTATGCCAACCAAGCCGGCAGCCAAGCTGCTGGAAATAACGTCATTGGTAATATCTTTACCCAATTTATCTACAACGACAAAAATAGCGCCAGCAACGTCACCGAGCTCTTTCAACTTTATGATGGCGTGCGCCAGCTAAACCTTCAGCGGGTCTATGTATTAACGACTGCCGCCAGCTGTTCTTCCTCTGAACTTATCATCAATTCACTGGAGCCGTTTGTGGATGTGGTCGTTATTGGCGGACGTACCTGCGGAAAACCCGTTGGTCAGTCACCCCGGCAAATCTGTGACAAACGCACCTTCGTGGTTAACTTTGAAACCGTCAATGCCAACGGTGAAGGTCGTTACTTTAATGGCATTCCAGCCGATTGTCAGGTTGCTGATGTATTAGTGGGTGATTGGGGCGTTAGTAACGACCCGCTATTAGTCGCCACACGCAATCATATCAGCACTGGCAGTTGCCAGGCAGTCGGTGCGCAGCATGATGATATCAGTGCACGGATATTACAAAGTGATGCAAAACCGCAACGGGTACCGACCGTTCTTGACCAATGGCAACGCGAATTTTAGTTAACGGGTAGTCGCTTCGCTAATAACGCAACGCCATCGTCATTACATAGCCAGGTGGCCGCAATGCCAAATATTGCGGCCAGCCGCGCATCAGTTAACACTTCAGCTGGGCTGCCAAAAGCCGCAACCTGCCCCTCATGCAACAGTACCAGCCGGTCACAATACTGTGCCGCTAAGCCGAGATCATGCAGTGCAACAATAACCAACTGACCGCGCTGGCTGCGCGCTTTTAAATAGTCCATCAGCTCCAGTTGATGGCCGATATCCAAGCCACTGCCCGGTTCATCGAATAAGCCCATTTCGGCAGCGCCCAAACAAGCCCGTGCCACCTGAACTCGGCGCTGTTCGCCACCAGATAACTCGGTGATCGGGCGCGACCACAGTGCGCTGAGGTGAAATTCATCAGCGACTGCTGCTAGTACCTCATGGGCGCTGCGCGGCAACCGCAAGTTGACCAAACCTTGCTGCAATACCTGTGCTACCGTCACAGCTGTTGTGACTGCGGCTGTTTGCGGCAAATAACTGATCAGCTGACGCCGTTGCTCGGCACCTAACTGGCTTACGTCATACTGATTGAATCGCACCGCACCACTGGCCAGCGGCAGCAACCCAGCAAGGGCAGCCAATAAGGTTGATTTACCGCTACCGTTAGGACCAATCACGCCAACCAGCTGCGGCTCGGCGATCTGCAGCTGCGTCATAGCAACACGGTCGGCAATGTGGAGCTGATTAATAGCAAGTATCATCGGCTATACCGCTTTAACATAACAATGAGTAGTGGTGCGCCAATAACCGCAGCAACAACACCTAAATGCAGTTCAACTCGGGTTGGTAACCATTTCACTAGGGCATCAACAATAACCAGTAACAAGCCACCGCTAAATGCACTACGCCAGATTAACT
>CAYXGO010000154.1:0-3993 GCA_964464575.1 uncultured Pseudomonas sp.
GAAAGTGAGCAGTTGGTTAAAGCGGCAGCGCAGCAATATCGGCTCAGCGCAGAAAAACTGGCTGCCAGCCGCAGTGCCGCGGCCATTGAGTTAAGTAGCCGTATCAGCCAAGCGATGCAGCAATTGAATATGCCCCATGGCCGTTTCAGCATTGCCGTGGAGCACCAACCGCAAGCTCCCGCCAGTAAACTCGGTACCGACCAGATCCAATTTCAAGTCACCACCAACCCAGGCCAACCGTTGCAAGCACTCAACAAAGTTGCTTCGGGCGGCGAACTGTCGCGCATTAGTTTAGCGATTCAAGTCATCACTGCCAGTCAAATGACCACGCCAACTCTGATGTTCGATGAAGTCGATGTCGGCGTCAGTGGTGCTACCGCTGCCACAGTAGGCAATTTATTACGGCAGTTAGGGCAGTCCTGCCAGGTCATCTGTGTCACCCACTTACCGCAAGTGGCTGCCAAAGCTCACCAACAATTACGGGTCGATAAAACCACTGATGGTGAACATACTGAAACAGTTATGGTCGAACTGGAACATCAGCAGCGTGTGATTGAATTAGCGCGTTTACTTGGTGGTGATAGCGTTACCGCTGCAAGTACCGCCAATGCTGAAGAATTACTAGCAGTGAGTTAATGTCTAAACGTTAATTGCCGCGCGAAGAGGCTGGTCATTACCAGTCTCTTTGTTTATCATCGCAAAGCAATTGAGCGCTTTACCCCATTTGAGAGTCCATAGCAGGTCGTATGAAAAAATTATTACTCGTCGGTAGCCTTTTGATCATCCTCAGCGGTTGTACCGTATTTGAAGGGTTGGTATACCGAATTGACGTCCCACAAGGTAACTACCTTGAGCAACGAGACATCGACAAACTTCGTATTAACATGACCAAGGCGCAAGTTGAATTCGTAATGGGAACACCGGTTGCCACCAATGTGTTTCGCCAAGATGTTTGGCATTATGTGTTTACTATGAACGCTGGCACTGGTCCGCAAGACAATTTTAAGAGTTATGCCGTGCTGCGCTTCGAGGACGACCGCTTGGTATCTTATGAAGGCACCTTTAAGCGGCCAGAGAACTTCGATATACCGCTGGATCAGTAACGCAGCCTAGCTGCCCAGCGCATTCACCCGCCTTGTCAAAAGGAGTGTTATGCAATCCGGCAGCACTAGTGCGCGAACACGGTTGATTACCAGCCCGACCGATAAGCGACAATACCAGTATCTGGTATTGTCCAATGGTCTGCGCTGTATTCTGGTGCACGACCAAGCCACTCGCCAAAGTAGCGCTGCATTAGCAGTTGCCGCTGGCCATTTTCAAGATCCAGACAATGCTCAAGGGCTGGCCCATTTTCTTGAGCACATGCTGTTTTTGGGTACCGAAGGCTACCCGCAAGCCACTGAATACCAAGATTTCATCGCCGCCCATGGCGGCAATCACAACGCTTGGACCGGCACCGAGTACAGCAACTATTATTTTTCCATCGCCAGCGAACACTTCGCCCCAGCACTCGACCGCTTTACTCGGTTTTTCTATCAGCCGTTATTTGCCGAACAATGGGTACGCCATGAATTACAAGCCATTGAATCGGAGTTTCGGCTTAAGCAACGCGATGAATTAAGGCGCCTCTACCAAGTTCATAAGGCGACCGCTAACCCGCTGCATCCGTTCAGTAAATTTTCGGTGGGTAATTTAGCCACGCTTAAAACCGGCAGCACTGCGGCTCTGCGTGACCAGCTCATGGCTTTTTTTCAAACTTGGTATCGGCCTGATCGCATGACGCTGGTGCTTGCTGGACCGCAACCACTGACCGAGCTCCAGCAGCTTGCAAAACACTACGGCGCAACAATCCCAGCCCGCAGCGGACCAGAGTTCAGCGTTGACCAGGCGCTATATCGTCACGACCAGATGGGTGTGCTGATTCAGGTGAAGCCGCTGAAAGCCGCGCGGCGATTAATTATGGCCTTTGCACTGCCGGGCATCGATGCAGATTATCCGCACAAAACCACCAGTTTCATAGCCCATCTGCTCGGATATGAAGGCCCCGGGAGTCTCTACAGTCATTTGCATCAGCAGCATTGGATTCACAGCCTAGCAGCCGGTGGCGGTATCAGTGGAAGCAACTTTAAAGACTTTAATATCAATATGCAGCTGACCGAGCTGGGCTTACAACATATTGATGATATCGTCAGTTCGGTGTTCGCATTTATTGCACTGATTCGCCAGCAGGGGTTGCAAGATTGGCGCTATCGCGAACGCCAAATCAGTATTGAAAATGCCTTTTCCTTTCAAGAACCGGCGCGTAGCGAAGATTTGGCGCCGCAGTTAGCGATTAACATGCATCACTACAGTCACGGTGACGTGATTTACGGCGACTATCGAATGGATGGTTTGAATCATCGTCTAGCTCAGCAGCTACTGGACAGTATGACCCCAGAACGTTTACGTATTACGCTCATTCATCGCGGCGTCTCCACCGACCGGCGTGAGCCGATTTATGGCGCAGACTACTCGCTACAAGCGCTGACTGCTGCGCAGCGAACTCGCTATGCCGATGCACAACCAAGCGCCACCATGCAACTGCCGTTGGCTAATCCATTTTTGCATCAACAATCAACTGTCAAATTACTGCCAACCGAGCACTGTGCGCAGCCGCAATTACTGGTTAGTCGCTGCAATCAGCAACTTTGGTGGTTACAAGACCCCGATTTTAGAGCGCCAAAAGCGCATATTTATCTGCATTTATTACTACCCCATGCCGTGCAACACGCCTCAAACTATGCCTGCGCACGGCTATGGTGCGATCTTCTCCTCGATCAGCTCAACGAGCAGTATTACGATGCCGAGATAGCCGGTTTGCATTTTAATTTATACACCCAACAAACCGGCATAACCCTGCATTTGTCGGGTTATTCGAATGGTATCGTCGATTTATTTAAGCGACTATTGCTAGAGCTTCCGCAGCTAAGCATGCAGGACACCCGCTGGCACGATATGCGCAGTAAATTAAGTGCTAATTGGCAATCTTCGCTGGCCAGTAAACCGATTAGTTTGTTGTTTGCTCGCGTCAACGTCATGTTGCAGCCATACACGTTCTGTCTGCCCGAACTCGCCCAAGCAATTGAGCAGTTACAGGTCGCTGACTTTACCCAATGGCAACAGCAGCTATTTTCGTGTGTCAGTGCCAAAACCCTAGTACACGGAGACCTTAGCAAAGCTGACGCTGAACAAATCGCCCACGCGGTAGAGAGCTTTATCGGTAGTCCATGCACCCAGCCACAGCTCGATTTGACACCGCGCAGCATAGCCACCATGAGTGGCCACATTCCAACGCTGTTGACCACCCAGCATAGCGACCATGCCACCATGCTGGTCTTGCAACACCCCGAATCAAGTATTGCCGCTCAGGCTGCAGTTCTTCTGTTAAATGATTTGATCGCGCCGCGAATATTCTCGCAATTGCGCACCGAGCAACAGCTCGGTTATGTGGTTGGAAGCAGCTACTTACCCATTCAACAACAACCACAGTTACTGCTCTATGTACAATCTAATAACTACAGTCATGACCAGCTCGAACAGCGCCTGAGCGATTTTGTGAACGATTTTGGCAAGCAACTGCAAACACTCTTAACCCAGCAGCTAGCCAGCAGCAAACTCTCCATTCAACAGCAGTTGCGTGAACCCGATACCAATTTGCGTATCCGTAGCCAACGGCTGTGGACCTCCATCATGCAAGCTGACCAAGACTTCGATCGATTAACCGCTCTGGCCACTGCAATCGAGAGCTGGAACCCCGAATCGTTGCTCGTGTTTTGGCAGCAATGGCGAGCCCTTGCGCATGCTCAAGTTTTTGTCCATGCGGTGCCAAAGAGCTTTGACAGCAGCAGCTGAATTGTTTAACGTAATCGCCAATCAAATAGAACGATAAGAGCTGGTTATTAAACCGCCAAACTCGGGGATTTACGTGCAGCAAAACCTTCCTCGCGGGGTCAT
>CAYXGO010000155.1:0-3983 GCA_964464575.1 uncultured Pseudomonas sp.
GGGTATCACAGCGGACACCTATGCCACCATTCTTGAATCGCAGTTATTAACCTCGCATGAAGCCTTGCTGCTGCCATACGAAGAAGCATTTACACGCACTGATACGCTGACTGGGTTGCCATACGATTGTTCCGCGCACATGGTATGGATTGGCGAGCGCACGCGGCAGCTAGACCATGCCCACGTTGAGTTTATGCGTGGCATCAACAACCCAATCGGTGTTAAAATAGGCCCTACCACCCAGCCTGATGATGTCATTCGTTTGCTTGATGTGCTGAACCCAGCCAACGAAGCAGGGCGCATGACGTTAATTGCACGGATGGGGGTGAATACTGTGGCCGAGGCACTGCCGGCACTGGTGAGGCGAGTTAAAGCTGAAGGTCGTCATGTGGTGTGGTCGAGCGACCCTATGCATGGCAACACAGTAAAGGCAGAAAATGGCTTAAAAACCCGTGATTTCGATGCGATTCATCATGAATTACGTCAGTTCTTTGCAGTCCACCAAGCTGAGGGTACTTACGCAGGTGGTGTGCATCTAGAAATGACGGGTGATGACGTCACCGAATGTACGGGTGGTGCATACCAAATCGCCGAACAGGACCTAACCCAGCGTTATCGCACTCAGTGCGATCCACGGTTAAATGCTGACCAAGTGTTAGAACTCGCTTTCTTGGTTGCAGAATCACTTCGCGACGCCCGTCAGGGGCGCGGATAATCGACATTGTGAGGTTGTAGTAGTCTATGTCACAGCAGGTGCAAGAATTTTTTACTCAGTTATGGAACGACTATATTCAGTTAACGCCATCAGCCGCTAAGGTCCATGAGGTGCTTGGTAAAGGTCATGCCATTATTAATGATCATGTGGCATTTCGGACCTTTAATTTGGCGCCAGTGCGGCTACAACATTTAGCAGCACATTTCGAAGCGATGGGCTATGAAGCCAAGCAAGACTATCACTTCGAGGCAAAGAAATTGGTTGCCAAACACTATGAGCACAGCGATCCGCGCTTGCCAAAGATTTTTATCAGTGAGCTTCTGGTGGAGCAGTTTTCACCGCAACTGCAGCGAATGGTGCAGCAGCTGGTAGCACAGATTGACCCTGCAGCGGTGCAACAGGCCAAATTCTTATACTCGGGTACCCATTGGCAAATCAGTAGCCATGACTATGAGCAGTTGTTGGCTGAGAGTGAATACGCCGCGTGGGTTGCCGCGTTTGGCTTCCGTGCCAATCACTTTACGGTGAACGTCAACGAATTAACTGACTTTGACTCACTACAACAAGTGAATGAAACGCTCAAGCAATCGGGCTTCCGGCTAAATGCTGTTGGTGGTGAAATTAAAGGCTCGGCCGAGGTGTTTTTAGAGCAGTCGTCGACCATGGCGGATCATATGCCAGTGCGTTTCAGTGATATGGAAAAAGTGATCCCAAGTTGCTTTTATGAATTCGCTAAGCGCTACGAAATTGCGCCGAACCAACTCTACACTGGGTTTGTGGCCGCTTCAGCCGATAAAATCTTCGAAAGTACCAACGTCCGCGGCTAACAGTTCTGTTGCTGTGGCTAGAATCTATGCCGCTCGATATTGGTTTCGGCCAATATCTTAGCGGCAATTTCTTCCACTGAAAACCGCGTCGAATCTAAAAATGGAATCGCTTCACGGCGGTACATTTTTTCCACTTCACCAAGCTCAAACAGGCATTGCGCGTAGGATGCATAGCTACTGCCTTCGCGACGTTTCGAGCGAATTTCATGCAGCCGTTGTGGCTCTAAGGTGAGGCCAAACAACTTATAGCGATGCGGTTTGAGCACCTTCGGCAGCTGCAAGTTTTCGAAATTATCATCATCGGTAAACGGATAATTAGCCGCTTTAATGCCGTAATGAAGGGCTAAGTAGAGACTGGTCGGGGTTTTACCGGTGCGCGAGACACCAAGCAAGATAATATCCGCCTGGTCGTAATCTGCTACATTACTGCCATCATCGTTCGCCAGAGAGTAATTGACCGCATCAATACGCACATCGTAGCTTTCTTTAACGCCATTTTCCTCGATACCATGGGTGCGGTGGGTTTTCGGTTGTGCGGCAATACCAAGTTCTTTGCTTATCGGCGCTACGAAATAATCTAAAAAGTCGTAGCAGCTACCAGCCGAGGCAGTAATAATGCGCTTAATATCAACGCTAACAAAGGTGTGGAAAATAATCGGTCGCTCGCCACTTTGCGCGAAGCGTTGGTTAATTTCATGCACGGCTTTGGCGGCCTTTTCCGGACAATCGACAAAGGCGACAGTTTTATGTTCCACTTTCAGTGGAAACATCGACAACATGGCGCGGCCGAAGGCTTCGGCGGTTAGGGCAGTACCATCAGAGATATAAAAAACCGTGCGCATAAAAATCATCCCGTTATGAATTTCCAGATGATGTTAACTTGTGCTGCCTAGCAGTGTAAAATAAAGTCTATCTAGCGGCGCTTGCCGACCATAACAACGAGGAACTTAGTGTGCAGAATCACGTGCAAGATTACGTACTTTGGTATGATCAGTTAGGGATGAACGATGTCGCGCGAGTGGGCGGTAAAAACGCCTCTTTGGGCGAAATGATTAGTAATCTTGCTGGTGCTGGCGTTGTTGTTCCGAATGGTTTTGCCACCACCGCTGAAGCCTTTAATGAGTTTCTCGAGCAAAGTGGTTTGAATGAGCGTATTCATGGCATACTCGACCAGCTCGACACCAACGATATCAAGGCACTCGGCGAAGCCGGTCAACAAATACGCCAGTGGGTAATTGAAACACCGTTCCAACCAGCACTTGAGCAAGCAATTCACATAGCGTATCAGCAGCTCAGTGGTGGCAATCCCCAGGTAAGCTTTGCCGTGCGCAGTTCGGCCACCGCAGAAGATATGCCTGATGCTTCGTTTGCTGGGCAACAAGAAACCTTCCTGAACGTGCGTGGTATTGAGCACATCATGGAAGCCATTAAGCACGTGTTCGCATCATTATTTAATGACCGCGCTATTTCGTATCGCGTTCACCAAGGTTACGACCATCGTGGCGTGGCGTTATCGGCCGGTATTCAACGCATGGTACGCAGTGATATTGCTGCATCAGGCGTGATGTTCACCATCGATACCGAATCAGGTTTTGATCAGGTGGTGTTTATCACCTCCAGCTTCGGCTTGGGTGAGATGGTGGTGCAGGGCGCCGTTAACCCTGACGAATTCTATGTACATAAACCGACCTTAAAAGCTCGTCGTCCAGCGGTATTGCGCCGCAATATGGGTAGTAAAAAGATCCAGATGATCTATTCCAATGCCGAAGAGCATGGTAAGCAAACTGTTATCGTTGATGTACCAGCGCAGCAGAGCCAAACTTTCTCGATTACTGATGCTGAGGTGCAAGCGCTGGCGCGACAAGCGGTGATTATTGAGCAGCATTATGGCCGCCCAATGGATATTGAATGGGCCAAAGATGGTATTGATGGCAAATTATATATTGTGCAAGCGCGCCCAGAAACGGTGCAATCGAATAAAGGCGGTCAAGCCTTAGAACGCTATATCCTGGCGGAAAAAGGCAGTATTTTAGCTGAAGGCCGTGCCATCGGGCAGCGGATCGGTAGCGGTGTAGCGCGGGTATTGAACGATATCAGTGAAATGGATCGGGTACAGCCTGGTGATGTGCTAGTGACTGATATGACCGACCCAGACTGGGAACCGATTATGAAACGCGCCGCCGCCATTGTTACTAATCGCGGTGGCCGCACCTGTCACGCCGCTATTATTGCCCGTGAGCTTGGTATCCCAGCGGTAGTTGGTTGTGGTGATGCCACCAGCAAAATTACAGCAGGCGACGCGGTCACGGTGTCGTGTGCCGAAGGCGATACCGGTTATATCTACAGTGGTCAGCTAAGTTTTGATATTAATCATTCTGATGTTGGCGATATGCCAGCGTTACCACTGAAAATTATGATGAACGTGGGTAACCCTGACCGCG
>CAYXGO010000156.1:0-3978 GCA_964464575.1 uncultured Pseudomonas sp.
GACGGTGCACTGCCTCGGTAATTAAACGGTGCTTAGCAACCTGCCAAGGGCGACTGAGTTCACTACCAAATGGTGCCACACGACCTCTAAAATTCGGGCTAATACCACCGGTCACAATCAGGCCAACGCCACCTTTAGCACGTGCCTCGTAATACTCAGCTAATTTAGCAAAACCGCCCTTTTCTTCTTCTAAACCGGTATGCATAGAACCCATGAGCACGCGGTTCTTAATGCTGGTAAAGCCTAAATCAAGCGGCTGTAATAAATGTGGATACGCAGTCGACACAAGCACCTCAACTTAAACACGTGTTTAAATTGCTCCACTCTACTGTTTTCATAGCCAAGCGGCAAGTCTACAGCAGCAGTTTCGGCGCCCTAAGCGGATTAAAAATAATAGCCAAAATTTATATTGATACGGGTTTTAGTGCTGTCGTCATTGCCGACCATGGTACCACCAATGAACGGCTGATTCTTGGCCGTAACCCAATCAATATAGGTATACAGTCCTCCAGCGCTAACCGCCACACCCAAAACATTCATCACGGTATCGGCGTAGCCGCCTGATTTATTGGTCATCAGGCTATAGTCATTGTAGAAGGTAAGATTGCTAACAGGGCCTATCTGTACCGGCATACTGTAAGCAATGTTAGCGGTGTATAGCCGCGCTTTGCTGGGAATCGTGTCATAGAACGCATAGGCACCAACCACAATACCGTCTTCGCTGATATCGTCAATGTGATAGCGGTAATCACTTACTTGCGTCATCACTGTCCAGTTATTGTGACGATATACACCATGCACGGCAAACGCCTCACGACTGCCAACGCTGTGCGTGCTATCGACCAACTTGCCACTTTGCGCCGATAGCCCCCATTCCAAACTTTGCTCCGCCGCCAACGAATACTTGCGGGCTACCCGTACCGCTAAGGTGTTGTGCTCGCTAATTGCGACATTTGGGGTGTCATAAACACCTTCACCACTAAGCCGCACACCGAGCGCGTCATAGGCATATCGATCGAAACGATTGCTAGCACCACCATCAATACCGCCTTGTTCATCATTCTTGAAATAGGCGATGTCAAAATCCCACTGCGCATCACGATAGAGCAACTTGATCCCGCTATCATGATCATCCTCAAGGCCAACATAAAAGTTGGAACTAAAAAAGTAGCTATTCGAGTTATAAGGCATGATCCCAAAAGGAACTTTGGTAATACCCACTTGGCCCTGCCATTGCTCGGAAAAGTTGTAACCAACCCAGGCATGCTGAATGGTATTCATATACTGGAACCAGCGGTATTGTGCAGACAAGATGACATCACCGATGGTGCCACTATAGTCCAGTCTAAATAAGTCAAAATCAAAGTCACCACCACGATCTTGGTTGGCTGCGCTATAGTCATCCCAGGCGTATTGGAATCTCACCGCACCGCCAATAGTGATTGGTGCATTCTGTGCCGTCTTAAGTTGCTCTTCAAGATTCTCAACACGCGCGGTGATAGCACTGTCATTGTGAATTTCTTGGCGCGGCGCCAACACCTCAGTGTCATGCTGCGGCTGTTGCTGCTCAGCGAGTTTGGCTTCTAACTCAGTCACCCGTTGCTGCAATTGCTCCATTTGCTGAAGCAATTGCGCCAGTTGCTCGGCGGTTAAGTTGAGTTGCTGCTGTTGGTTATCAGCGGCAACCGCTGTAGTACTTAGGCTGGCAGCAACCGCCAGTGCTATCATGGCTTTATGCATAATCCCCTCCTTAACGCAGCACATGCAAAAAGTGCATGTGCTTGTGATAGTGATCAATCACATCGCCAATAACTGCGTCGCTAGACCAACCGAGAATGTCATAATCTTGTCCGCCTTCGCGCAGATGAACTTCGGCACGATAATACTTCTGTTCTTCGCTGGCTTCGGCTGGCTCATTGTCAGCATTTACAAACGCCGGTTGAATGTGGCTGACCAAATGCACTTGGTAAATAAAATCAATCTCGTCGCCATGCACGACTCGTAACTCCATCTGCCGAGGTTCACTGACCGATAACGCTACCGTCAAGCCACTACGGGTCATTTCGTCAGCGACTTCATCAAAAGCAGGTTTCACCACATCACGCAAAAACCGCTGACCTACAGCTAAACTAGGGAAATCAATAATGGTATGCAGACGCTCGCGCCAGTTTTTGCTACTAAATGCTGAAGCAGTCAGATAATTGTTCTGTAGCGCATCTTTTTTGTGCACATCCACCCGTAGCGCCCGAATGAGGCCATAGGTAGCTACCAACAAAATCACAGTAAACGGCAAGGCGCTGGCAATGGTCATAGTTTGCAGTGCTCCCAAGCCGCCGGCCAGCAGCAACACAATAGCCACCACGCCTTCACCACTAGCCCAGAATATGCGCTGCCAAACCGGCGTATTGTCATTGCCGTTTGAGCACAGCATATCAACCACCATAGAGCCCGAATCCGATGAGGTAACAAAAAATACCACGACCATGACCGTGGCTAAGCCGGATAAAAAGCCACCGAATGGAAAGCGCTCCAAAAAGGCAAACAATGCGACTGAGACATCGTTTTGTACCATATCAGCCAGCGCTGTCGCCCCATCATTCATAATCATATCAATGGCTGAGTTGCCGAAAAATGTCATCCACATCAGCGTGAATCCAGCCGGCACTAACAATACTCCGGAAACAAATTGGCGAATGGTTCGACCGCGCGAAACGCGGGCAATAAATAGTCCGACAAAAGGTGCCCAACTCAACCACCACCCCCAATAAAATACAGTCCAACCACCAATCCAGTCGGTTTTTTCATAAGCAAATAAATTGAAGGTATTGCTGACGATATCGGAAATATATGCGCCGGTGTTCTGCACAAAGGCTTGTAATAAAAATACCGTTGGCCCCATCAACAACACAAACACTAACAGCAGCACCGCCAGCGCCATATTCAATTCTGATAGGCGCCGAATGCCCTTATCAAGGCCGGTGGTGACAGAAATGATGGCTAATAACGTGACCCCGACTATCAACATCACTTGTACTAAGCTTGATACCGGCACATCAAACAAATAGCTTAGGCCAGAGTTAATTTGCGCAACGCCATAACCTAATGAAGTTGCAACGCCAAACACCGTACCAATAACCGCAAATACATCCACAGCATGGCCAATAGGCCCATAAATACGGTCGCCAATCAACGGGTAAAGGGCTGAACGTAAGGTCAGTGGTAAGCCGTGACGATAAGCAAAGAACGCCAGTATCAAGGCGACTATGGCGTATATTGCCCAAGCGTGAAGGCCCCAATGAAAAAAGGTAATTTTCATAGCTTCACGGGCGGCTTCAACGCTGCCCGCTTCAGCCACCGGCGGAGCGAGGTAATGCATCACCGGTTCGGCAACACCAAAAAACATCAAACCAATTCCCATGCCGGCCGAAAACAGCATCGAGAACCAAGTGAGATTACTATAATCAGGTTGGGCATGATCGGGCCCCAACTTAATAGAGCCGTAGCGAGAAAACCCTAAGAACACCACCGATAGCAAAATAATCGCTACCGCCAGCACATAAAACCAACTTGCATTAGTTACGATAGCTGCTTGAACCGTCTGAAAAATACTATCTGCGGATTGAGGAAATACTGCGGTCAAAAATAGCAGCAAAAAGATGAGTCCGGCAGCACTGTAAAACACCGGTGGATTGAGGTGTGCTTTCTCATTTAAGCTCATTCGCCACTCTCCAGTCTATAAAAATTATTAATAATTATAGCAAGTTATATTAAGAATGCGAATTTGAACCCTAAGCCAAATAAAAAAGCCCCCAAGATTGGGGGCTTTTAAACACTTTAAGCTATCAAAAATTAGATAACTTCTGCGCGCTCTACGATTTCAACCAATGCCCAACATTTGGTCTTAGAGACCGGGCGAGTTTCGCGAATAGTCACGAGGTCGCCAGTTTTACATTCGTTGTTTTCGTCGTGTGCATGCAA
>CAYXGO010000157.1:0-3957 GCA_964464575.1 uncultured Pseudomonas sp.
ATATATGGTCGACTTCTTACCCAAAGTGAAGCTCGAGATCGTGGTCACCGATGACCAAGTTGAGCGCTGCATTGATGCCATTATGGAAACTGCACAAACCGGCAAAATTGGCGATGGTAAAATATTTGTCACTAATGTTGAGCGGGTGATACGCATTCGTACCGGGGAAGAAAACGAAAACGCCGTGTGATTAGCACGGCGTTTTTCAGGCCAGATGCGCTAAACAGCGCTTGGCGTTAATTAAAGAAGGCGCTATTCGGAAAGTTCGCCTGCAGGGTGGCAATGGCGTCATCACGTAAGTCGTTTAATTCTAACTCACCATAACTTGTCGCCATAATAATCAGCGCTTGCTCAACTTCTGGCGTATCGTTGAAATATTCCAGCACATACTTACCACGGTTGGCGGCAGCCAGCCATGCTTCGCGCTTGATGTAATAGTTCGCCACGGCTAATTCATGACGTGCTAAGCGGCTTTTAATACCCAACATACGTTGCCGTGCGTCACCAGCATATTTGCTATCGGGAAAGCGACGAATTAGTTCAGCGTAGTCATTAAACGCTTCTTTCGCTTTGCTTGGGTCGCGGTCGGCACGATCAATACCGACAAACTCTTGTACCCCATTGTAATCAGCACGCTGATTGACCAAGCCACGCATGTAAAGCACGTAATCA
This sequence comes from uncultured Pseudomonas sp., assembly GCA_964464575.1. Classification (GTDB taxonomy): domain Bacteria; phylum Pseudomonadota; class Gammaproteobacteria; order Enterobacterales; family Alteromonadaceae; genus Pseudidiomarina. Next base: position 673 of record CAYXGO010000157.1, read on the forward strand.
ATATCAGGATGATTTGGGTTCAGGCGGGTAAAGCGATCAATGGCTGCCAGTGCTTTATCGATGTCACTAATTTTGTAGTACACATAGATTAAATCCATCTGTACTTGGTTAGCCAACGGACCAAAAGGAAATCTGGTCGACAATTGCATTAAGGTTTGTGATGCGGCGGCGTAGTTGCCAGCATTGATTTGGTTGCGCGCTACTTCATAGCCACTTTCAGCATCACTGAGTGCGGGTCTGGTGTCAGCTGTTTCGGGCGATCCAGCGCAGCCAGTGAGGTATAGACCGGCAACACAAGCCAAAATAATTCGCAGTTTCATAAGTTGTTAGTCTAATCTCGGTTGATTTAAGTTTTGGTGCTTGAACCACCAAACAGGTACACTATGCACATTGATTTTTTGCATTCTAACGCAGCGACAGTTGCTTTCACAGGTCCATATTAGATTTTATGAGTGAGCAGATAGTTTTAACCAGTGAAATACCCGTCAATTTAAATGGCAAACGATTGGACCAAGCAATTGCTGAGTTGTTCCCCGATTATTCGCGGTCACGGCTGAAAGGCTGGATTGAAGACGGCCGCGTGGTGCTTGATGGCAAACCCTGTAACGTGCCGCGCGAAAAAGTCTTGGCCGGTATGGTGGTCACCGTGAACGGTGAATTAGCTGAAGAGCAGCGCTTTGAAGGGCAAGATATCGCGCTCACTATTGTCTACGAAGATGACCACATTTTAGTTGTTAACAAGCCCGCTGGCTTAGTCGTTCATCCGGGTGCGGGTATGCCCGATGGCACCTTATTAAATGCTTTGTTGCACTATTTCCCGGCCATTGACCAAGTGCCGCGCGCCGGTATCATTCACCGTCTCGATAAAGACACGACCGGTTTGATGGTGGTGGCTAAAACCGTTCCGGCGCAAACCCATTTAGTCGATGCCATGCAAAACCGTGAAATTACCCGCGAGTACGAAGCGGTCTGCAATGGCCCGATGACCGCAGGTGGTGTGGTGGACGAACCTATTGGTCGCCACCCTACCAAGCGCACGCATATGGGAGTTGTTGCTAATGGCCGTCCGGCGGTAACCCACTACCGTGTGATTGAACGTTTCCGTGCCCACACCCATCTGCGCTTGCGCTTAGAAACCGGGCGTACGCACCAAATTCGGGTACATATGGCGCACATCCGGCATCCTTTGGTCGGTGACTTCACCTATGGCGGGCGTCCGCGTCCGCCGCGCTCAGCGTCACCAGAGTTGCTCGACACCTTACGCGGTTTTAAACGCCAAGCGCTGCATGCCGCGCGGTTATCATTGCATCACCCTATTAGCGGAGAATGGATGAGTTGGGATGCGCCGTTACCTGCCGATTTTGTTGCTTTGGTGGAGCAACTCCGGCTTGATCGCAAAGAGCACCCGATTGACTGATTTGTTCCGCGACTATTTGATCCCGCGCTGGGCACTGCCAGCTGGGGTTCACGCTGCGATTACCACGGTCAGCAGCCCGGGTAATTTAGCAGTGCATGTTGGTGATGATCCGGCGGCAGTGATTCGCCATCGGCGCCAACTGAGCCGTGAATTACACCTTGATGCACCGGTGAAATGGTTGCAGCAATACCACAGCACGGTCGTGGTTGATTACCAACAGGCGTCATTAGGTGTCGCTGCTGATGCCATGATTGCTGAGCAAACGCCTAGCGTGTGTGCGGTATTGACGGCTGATTGCCTGCCTATTTTGTTGGTCTCGCATGATGGCGCAAAAATTGCCGCGGTACATGCCGGCTGGCGCGGTTTAGCCCACGGCATTATTGAGCAAACTGTGGCGCGGCTGAATAGTCCCGGGGCGCAGCTACGTGCTTTTATTGGCCCGGCTATTTCACAGGATTATTTTGAAGTGGGCGGCGAAGTGCGCGACGCGTTTAATCGCGATCAGCTCCTTGATGAAGCAACTTTTCGTCCCCATATAGCGGGTAAGTGGCATGCTGACTTACCCGAGTTAGCCCGTCGTATTTTAGCCCAGCAGGGCGTCACGGATGTCACCTTAAGTGGCTTATGCACCTTTAGTGATAAGCGTTTTAGTTCATACCGACAAGATCCCCGCTGTGGACGCATCGCTACACTGATTTGGAAAAATTAAATCTCCCCCCCTTGAAACTGTCGAAATAATACCCACATAAAGATTCAGGAAATACTGAAACTTTCGAGGTACATCTATGCGTTTCGACAAACTGACTCATAAATTCCAATTAGCCATTCAGGATGCACAGTCACTGGCGTTGGGGCGTGATCACCAATTCATTGAGCCGCTACATTTAATGCAGGCTTTACTTAACCAGGACGGCGGTACGCTGCGCCCCTTGTTAACGCTGCTGCAAATTGATGCCAGTGCGCTGCGCTCTGAGCTTGCCACGGCACTGAACAACTTACCGCAAGTGCAAGGCAGCGGCGGTGAGGTGCAAGTATCAGCGGCCACTGCGAACCTTCTTAACTTGTGCGATAAGTATGCGCAAAAGCGCCAAGATAGCTTCATTTCGTCGGAGCTGTTTGTGCTGGCTGCTACCGAAGATAAGGGCAAACTGGGCGATATTTTGAAAAAACTTGGCGTCAGCAAAGACCAGGTAGAGAAGGCCATTAATCAAGTGCGTAACGGTGAGCAAGTGACCGATCAAAATGCCGAAGATCAGCGTCAGGCGCTGGATAAATACACCATCGATCTCACTGAGCGGGCTGAGCAGGGCAAACTTGACCCGGTTATTGGTCGTGATGACGAAATTCGTCGCACTATTCAAGTGCTGCAGCGCCGCACCAAAAACAACCCAGTACTGATTGGTGAGCCAGGCGTGGGTAAAACCGCCATTGTGGAAGGTTTGGCGCAGCGCATCGTCAACGGCGAAGTGCCTGAGGGGCTGAAGAATAAACGCGTACTATCGCTCGATCTCGGCGCTCTGTTAGCAGGTGCTAAGTACCGTGGTGAATTTGAAGAACGCTTAAAAGCAGTGCTGAACGAACTGAGCAAGCATGATGGTCAGGTGATCTTGTTCATTGACGAGCTGCACACCATGGTTGGTGCCGGTAAGGCTGATGGCGCTATGGATGCCGGCAATATGCTTAAACCTGCGTTGGCGCGGGGTGAGCTGCATGGTGTGGGTGCCACCACGCTTAACGAGTACCGCCAGTATATTGAAAAGGATGCCGCACTTGAGCGTCGCCTCCAAAAAGTTTTGGTTGAAGAGCCAAGTGTTGAAGACACTATCGCTATTTTGCGCGGCCTGAAAGAACGCTACGAGTTGCACCAC
>CAYXGO010000158.1:0-1666 GCA_964464575.1 uncultured Pseudomonas sp.
CGCCAAGCCGATCAGCAGGACGCCTATGAGCAGGCGCTAAAACAAGCCAAACAGGCGGCAGGTCAAGACGGTATTGATGCAGTGTTGAAGCAACACAAGTTGGACGTACTGATAGCGCCAACCGGCGGGCCAGCTTGGAAAATTGATCTGATCACCGGTGACCATTTTCTTGGCTCTGCCAGCGGCGCCGCAGCGGTTGCAGGGTACCCGCATATTACGGTACCGATGGGGCAGGTTGGGCACTTACCGGTGGGCATCAGCTTTTTTGCCTCAGCTCATGATGAGCCGATTTTGATTGAAGTGGCCTATGCCTTTGAGCAGCTAGCCAACGCACGTTTTGCACCAGTATTGCTGCCGAGTAGCAATTAGCGGTTGCATAGCGACAACGGGCGGTTAGACTATGCGCCTCATTGATCACGAAGCTAGGTTATGAACACAGTCGTTTCTTCAGCTAGTACAGCAGCTAACCAACCACTGATAGCGGTGGCGCCGATGCTCGATTGGACCGATCGGCATTGTCGCTACTTTCATCGCTTATTAAGCCAACATGCGGTGCTGTATACCGAAATGGTTACTACGGGCGCTATTTTGTTCGGCAAACACGACTTTTTAGTATTCAACCCAGCTGAGCAACCGCTGGTATTACAATTAGGCGGGAGTGATCCGGTCGCTATGGCGGAGTGCACCGCGTTAGCCGCTGAACGCGGCTATCGTGAGGTCAATATCAATGTCGGCTGCCCGTCTGATCGGGTACAAAATGGTAGCTTTGGTGCCTGCTTAATGGCTGAGCCTGACACCGTAGCCGCCTGTGTAGCAGCTATGAAACGAGCCGCGCCGACTACCACCATTTCGGTGAAAACTCGGCTTGGTATTGATCAGCATGATAGCGACGAATTCTTGCAAGCGTTCCTAGAGCCTATTATGGCTGCCGGCTGCCAGGATGTGACTTTGCATGCCCGTAATGCCTGGCTACAAGGGTTGAGCCCTAAGCAAAACCGCGATATTCCGCCACTACGCTATGATCGGGTCTATCGCATGAAGCAGCGCTATCCGCAGCTGCATGTGTCAATTAACGGTGGCATTACCAGCAGCGCTCAAATTGCTGAGCATCTGCAGCATGTCGATGGTGTGATGATTGGCCGAGAAGCGTATCAAAACCCGCGCATAGTGACCGAGTTTGATGCCTTTTATGGCCGTGTTAGCGAACCGATGCCGTTAGTTGATGTGGTGATGCAAATGGTCGCCTACACCAATCAGCACATTAGCCAAGGTGGCCGTGCCTGGCATGTAGCCCGGCACATGTTGGGGCTGTTCCAAGGCTTACCGGGAGCGCGGCGCTGGCGTCAATTGCTCAGCCAATTAGGACCGCAAGCCAACAGCGCAGAAGATTTATTCTTACCGGCACTGAGTGCGGTTACTGAGGCCATGCAGCAGCATCAACAACGCCAGGAAAGTGAAGAAAATCACCACTAATTATCCAATTTATTATGGTGATTTTTACTAATAAAAAATTAAACCATTTAAAAACATAGATTTATAAAAGTTGGCACAGCTTCTGCATATTCCCTAGTGAACCCGGCAATAGCCGCTTACACTACGGAGATAAACCCCATGAAAAAGGTAATGATTGCAGTTGTATTAGCCAGTGCTTCAATGATGATGAACC
>CAYXGO010000158.1:1676-2035 GCA_964464575.1 uncultured Pseudomonas sp.
TGATTATTTAGGTCAGGCCATTAGCCAGCAAGCCAATGCGGTTAAGAACGAATTGGTTCGCGCTACCGAAAACGCCCTGAAACAAACCATGGCGGATATTAAGCTGGTGTTTGCCAGTGCTCCTGAAGAATCAGCCAAAGTAATTACGGTTGCTGCTACTGAGCAGGAGTAAGGCCGATGTTACTTAATCCTTACTTGTTATCTATGCTGTTGTTTGCACCGGTGTTAGGTACCGTAGTCGCCGGTGCGGTCTACAGCGTTAGTCAGTCGATTAGCGGCATCAAATCGGAGTGATTCACGCGGCTCAATGTGCTAATCTGAGGTTCTTTTGCGCAGCCCCTGCGCGAACAATAAGAACA
>CAYXGO010000158.1:2045-3843 GCA_964464575.1 uncultured Pseudomonas sp.
CTCAGAGGAAGCGCCCGCGTGAAAACCTTTTCTACCCTTGGTCTTGTGACCGCCATTGCCCTATCGAGTGTAGCTTGCAGCGACGCTGAGCCCACCCAACAAGCGGTGGAAGCCGGCGACCGAGCGAAACAACTTGCCCAGCAGTACATGATTGTTGATACCCACATCGACGTGCCTTATCGCTTACGTGATGATTGGGAAGATGTCAGCAAAGCCACTCAACGCGGTGATTTTGACTACCCGCGTGCTGTTGCTGGCGGCTTAAATGTGCCGTTTATGTCGATTTATATTCCGGCCGCACTCGAGCGCACACCCGGTGCCAGTTACCAACTTGCCCATGAACTCATTGATGGTATGGAAGCACTGGTATGGCGCGCCCCAGAAAAGTTTGGCATGGCCTATTCAAGTGCTGACGCCGAGCGCTTATTCGCACAAGGCAAAATTGGTATCGCCTTGGGTATGGAAAACGGCGCACCGATTGAAGGCAAGCTGGAAAATCTTCAAACCTTCTTTGATCGCGGTATTCGCTACATCACCTTGTCACACTCTGAATCCAATCATATTGCTGACTCATCATACGACTTGCGTAAGCAATGGAATGGCTTGAGCCCATTTGGTAAAGAACTGATTGTTGAAATGAATAACTTAGGCGTGATGGCCGATATTTCCCATGTCTCTGACGATGCTTTTTGGCAGACCCTCGAGATCACCAAAACCCCAGTGATTGCCTCGCATTCGTCATTGCGCCGTTTCACGCCAGGTTTTGAACGCAACATGAGCGACGATATGATTGTTGCATTAGCGAAAAATGGCGGTGTTATCATGATTAACTTTGGTTCGTCATTTGTGACCCAGCAGGCGAACCGTTATAACGACATGATTCGCCCGCAAATTGACGCGATTCGTGCAGAACTCGGTGATAGCGAAGAAGCCGAAGCAAAAATCGCGGAACTACGCGGTAAAAACCCGTATCCGTTTGCCACGCTAGAACAAGTTCTTGACCATATTGACCATGTCAAAGCCTTGGTCGGTATTGATTACATCGGTATTGGCTCAGATTACGACGGCGTCGGTGATTCACTGCCGGTTGGCCTGAAAGATGTTTCTACCTATCCGAATTTGGTGCAGGGCTTGCTTGATCGCGGTTACAGCGAAGACGAGATCGGTAAAATTTTGTCGGGCAATTTAATGCGCGTTTGGAAAGCTGTCGAAAGCTACGCCGCTGCTCATTAATAGCCCACGTTTAGCGTTGACATTTGGCCGCGAAAGCGTATAATTCGCGGCCACAGTGCCACTCCCCTTGGGGTTCAGGTTGATGAAGTACGCTATAAAGCGGGCTAAATTAACTCGGTAATTGGACACTGTGATAGGTTGCCACAGCAATCCCGATAGGGGATTGAATGTATTTTCGTTGAAAATACCCCATCCGGTATGTGCCAGGGTGGCGGTTTTTTTCTGTGCTCTTTTTTAAATGCTCTTTAATTGAGGCTATTTTTCATGGCTAATCAAAGAATTCGGATTCGCTTAAAAGCGTTCGATCACCGTCTGATTGACCAGTCAACTGCAGAAATCGTTGAAACTGCAAAACGTACTGGTGCTCAGGTACGTGGTCCAATCCCACTGCCAACACGCAAAGAACGTTTTGTTGTGCTGATTTCTCCGCACGCTAACAAAGATGCGCGTGACCAGTACGAGATCCGTACCCACAAGCGTTTGATCGACATCATGGACCCAAATGACAAGACTGTAGACGCGTTAATGCGTTTGGACCTTGCTGCTGGCGTTGATGTTCAGATTA